>DATHUN010000709.1:0-3660 GCA_035462205.1 Anaerolineales bacterium | reverse complement strand
ATCGGGTGGTGGCCCTTGGATCATGGTCAACTGTTCGGCAATTTCATAGGCGATCGTTTTCATTGCTTCTACCGCTGTGACCGTGCGGGCACCCATATCTTGATATAAGCCGCGTTGACGCGCAAACTCCGCTGCAACTTGTTTTGCCTGATCGTAAGACCCCGTGATCTTCACCACTTGGCTTCCATATAAGGCGATTTCCCGCATCTTGACACCAGGAACAAGACTGGTCACAAATGCCCAAAGCTTAATGCCTGCTCGAGCTGCGTACGCTGAGAGCGAAATTGCAACATTGCCTGTCGAGGCAGCCACCATCTCCGTCACCCCGCCTTCCTTGAGGGCAGCAATGGTCACTGCCGCTTGGCGGTCTTTGAAGGAAGAGGTGGGCCCCTGCCGTTCATCCTTGATGAATAAATTCGGTAACCCGAGCATCATTCCCAGATTTATGGCTTGGATCAAAGGTGTTCCGCCCTCGCCAAGTCCCAGTGTCGGGTTTGGGCTGTGAATAGGTAATAATTCCCGGTAGCGCCAAAGATCAAACGGGCGATCCTTGATCTGGGACGGGAATGTTTTCGCTACTTCGGCCATATCATACTCGGCCGCGCGCCATTGGCTGTTACATTTCGGACAATGCATCGAGCTCGGTATAAACGGCGCGGCATGGCCACAATCGAGACACTGGATTGCAAATGACATAGAGAAAAGGTTTCCTTTGGTTGTGCGGTTACGACGGGATACGCTTTAAGGATTCTTCAATAGTTGATAGGAGTTCGCCTTCCTTGAGCGAACCTTTGGCAATCAAACGCTGCCCGTACTCTCTCAATTGTTTCTGTTGCTCGTTCGTTAATCCACCACCGCTGACCACAAGTACCGGGATATGACGCAAAAGCGGATCTGCACGCAGTCTTTCCAGAATCGTGAATCCGTCCATATCAGGCATGAAGATATCGAGTATGATCGCATCCGGAGCATGGGTATTCAAAGCTTCCCAACCCTTGCGACCGCCTTCGGCCAGGATTGCTTTATAGCGCCCGCTTTCGTCGATGATTTTTTCGATCAGTCGCAGATCGTTTGGATCATCGTCAATCACCAATACCTGTCGAATTTTTCCAGTCTTATTCAAACGATCCAGCGCCTGGACGAGATCCTCCTCGATAATCGGCTTGACAAGATAATCCTCCGCGCCCAAGCTAAACCCTTTATCTGCTTGTTCGATGATCGAGCAAATGATAACAGGATAATTTCGTGTCGCGGCATCAGATTTAAGGTCCGTGAGAACGGTCCATCCATCCTTGTTTGGCATCATAATGTCAAGAGTGATTGCAAATGGCTTAAGTTCCAGGATTCGCTCTTTTGCCCTGGATGGGTCGGTGAGCGCAACTACATAATATCCTTGCGGATTAAGATAGCGCTCGTAGAGCGAAATAACCTGTGGATCATCATCAATAGCTAAGATGATCTTTTTATCGGCAGGAATTTTTTCCAAGGGCTGGTGATAGAGAGGAATTGTGAACCAGAATGTTGATCCCTTACCGACTTCACTCGTGACACCAATGCGGCCACCGTGCAATTGGATCAGATTCGCACAAATGGAGAGTCCCAGCCCGGATCCGCCGGTCTTGCGAGTTGCAGATCCATCCACCTGCGAGAAAGCCTTGAAGAGTTTTTCTTGATCTTCGAGAGAAATGCCGGGGCCGGTATCGATAACGTTAATCAAAGCTTCCATTTTGCCAGTCGGTCCCTTCTGGGTCAGAGCTTGGACGGTGATGGATCCTTCATCTGTAAATTTAGACGCATTCGAGATCAGATTCAAAAGCACCTGACGGACGCGCATGGTATCGCCGCGGATTGTCGGCATATCCGAGGGGATGCGCTGTTGGAGGTGGATCGGCTTTTCCTTGACAAGGCCCTTTGCCGTCGAGAGAACACTGGTAGTCAATTCCGCGATGTGGACCTCTTCAAAGTTTAGTTCCATCTTGCCAGCTTCGATACGTGCAAGGTCAAGGATATCGTTGATCAAGCCTAACAAATGCTGACCGGAGTTATAAATTGCAGTCAAATCTTGTTGTTGTAGATCGGTCACGGCACCATCGATGCCTTTGAGGATCACTCTCGAAAAGCCGATGATTGAGTTCAGTGGCGTGCGCAGTTCGTGACTCATATTTGCCAGGAATTGACTCTTGAGCTGGTCCACCTCGCGCAAGTCTTTGATCAGCTGCTGCGAGAGTTCGTAGGACCGGGCGTTGTCGATGGCGACGGCGACCTGGTCAGCGAGCGATTGGAGTACAGATATGTCGTCTTCGGTGAATGCAAAGGTCTCTGTGGATTGAATGTCGATGACACCTACAGTTCGGGAACCGATCCGGAGTGGAATTGCAACTTCCGATTGTGTATCGAGCAAAAGCGGATTCGCCTGATGGAGCGGTTCATGGGTTGTATCATTAATCAGGATGTATTCGCCGCTTTCTGATACTTTACCGACTGTAGATGCTGAACCCACTGCGATCGCATATCTTTGCGCCTTCATTGCTTCGCCAGCTTCTCCTGTTGCTTCACGAAGAACTGCATTGAAGCCAGTTTCCTCGATAATATAAATCGAAGCGAAATAGAAACCAAAACGTTCGCTGATGAGGTTCACGGTCCGGGTGAAGATCGTGTTGAGGTCCAGGGTTGAGGTAACGAGGCGCCCGATTTCTGATGAGGCTGCCAGGTAATCGTTGCGGCGCTTAAGCGTCTCTTCCGATTTCTTTCGATCCGTAATATCCTGATGGACCGCCAGAAAACCGATGATCTTCCCGGTTTCATCGAGAATAGGGCTGTTGGTTCCAGAGATGGGAACGAGTCTGCCATCCTTCCTGCGGTTAACAAGCTCTCCTGAAATCGTGCCACCCGCTGTTAGGGTAGCCCAAAAAGATTTATATTGTTCTGGTGGAGTCAACCCAGACTTAATAATGCGGGGGGTTTTGCCGATCGTTTCGTTCGAGCTGAAACCATAGACTTTTTCAAACGCCGGATTCGCATATTGGATAGCGCCGTCCAAGTCTGTAATAAAAACTGCATTGTCTGAGCGGTCGATACCGAGCTTGAACTTTTGAATTTCGCGTTCTGCAAAGAAGCGCTCAATGGCAGATGCGACCTGTGGGGCAAGCACGGCTAAGATATTGCCATGACGTTCGTTGATCCGGACCGATGAATCTCCGTAGGTTTGAATCGCAATTACACCAGTAACAACCTGCTTGGAGCGGAGGGGAACACCCAACCAGTCCAGGCTTCTTTCACCGTCATTTACAACTTCGCCGGATGCTTCCAAATCGGCCACGATTTCGGGTGTGGCGCGTAGGGCCTTACCAGTGCGAATGACATAACTTGTTAGTCCTCGGCCGAGCTTTCTTGGCGACCACTCCTCATCCACCTCATCGACATGATAGGGAAAGGTGATCAGACGTGAAGGAGCGTCGTAAAGGGCAAGATAAAAGTTTTTCGCCGGGAGCAAGGTACCCACAGCATTGTGAACGGATTTGCTTAACTCTTCGATTGTGTGAGAGGTCAATGAGCTTTCAGAGATTTGCGTGATCGCTGCTTGAGTCAGTTCGTTAGTTTTGCGGTCGGTGATATCCTGCGAAGATCCAGCAATCCGAGTAGGATTGCCCTTGGCATCTC
>DATHUN010000708.1:0-2127 GCA_035462205.1 Anaerolineales bacterium | reverse complement strand
CCACATCGTCTGCGACAAGCTCGCGCCCATTATGAAACTTGACACCTTTGCGGATTTTGAATGTGTACGTTAGCCCATCGGCGCTCACCTGCGGCAGAGCCTCGGCGATACGAGGCTGGATGGTCGTGCCGCTATCGTAATCCAGCAGACCGTCGAAGACCATCTTGATGGCTGGCCAGTTCGTCCAATCATACCCAATAGCAGGATCCAATGTCGCCAGATCATCCTTGTAGGCAACGACCATGTCCCCGCCTTTTTGGGGAGTCGAATCTGACGAGGGCGCCTCCGTCGCTGCGGGTGCGACTTGTCCACCACAGCCTGTAAGCACCATGGTAAGGACGAGCAGCGCGTACAAAAGCATTTTTCGTTTCATGATGTTCTTCTCCTTTGGGAAATTGAAATGCACCAAGCCGCAATCCAATCTTGAAATTGCGGAAAACGCCAAATATCTGAAACTGCTATATAAGTGAGGAGTCGTATTGATGAAACAAGTTTGCTTCCTAACGAAGCATTAATAATTGGGCATTATATCAGACACTGCTTTACCATAGTGGCGTGGCTGACGGCTCCAGCATTGCTTGCGCCACCCTGGCAGTTTATGTAACCTCGACGGGTCCATTATTTGGAAGGGCAACTTGCAGGGGAAGCTTCTCTGAATGAGGACTCTTTCCGGAAAGAAATTATCATTTTGCCTCAGCAACAATGCTCTAGCATTGGAACGATTGTGAGTTAGAGCCGTTTGGACTTAAACGAAAACCATAGCTTTGCAAGCTATGGTTCGTAAAATATAGCGAGGTCGGACTTGAAACTGCGACTTAAAGTCTCAGTCCGATTACCGATATATAAAGAAGCTATGTCTGCGCACCCTTGTCATGGTATCGCAGGATTGGCTGGCTTTAGGTGCGTCTGCATCTTATCCTTAAAGCTTGGCTTCGTTTAAGCACTTTAGGGGTACCTTAGGTAACGCCTAATTTCTCTCGGAAATAATTTACAGTCGAGCGTAAGCCTTCTTCCAAACCGACCTCGGCTTGCCAGCCTAATTCTCGGCCGGCTTTACTGCAATCGAAGTAGGTCAGGTAAATATCCCCGGGACGTTTGGGCGCTCTTCGGATTTCAACTTCATGGCCGATCTCGTTCACTAAACCTCGATAGAGGGCATTGACAGACGTACCCTGCCCATAAGCAATACAGTAGGCTTCTCCG
Source organism: Anaerolineales bacterium (assembly GCA_035462205.1). GTDB lineage: Bacteria > Chloroflexota > Anaerolineae > Anaerolineales > Villigracilaceae > Defluviilinea. The sequence continues at coordinate 924 of DATHUN010000708.1, read as the reverse complement.
CTCCCGTTCTCCAAAGCAAGAAGATTTGCTCGGGCCACATCGCCCACGTACACATAATCTTTTTGTTGCTCACCATCCCAGTCAATGCGAACAGACTCGTTAAGCATGATTTGGCGAGAAAAAATAGCGATCACCCCCGCCTCTCCCATGGGATCCTGTCGCGGTCCGTAGACATTACCGTACCGAAGAATTGTAAAATCCAACCCGTACATATTCTTCCAGAATCGTAGGTAATATTCACTAGCCATTTTTGTGGTGCCGTAGGGCGATTCAGGATGTCGGGTGGTACTTTCATCCACGGGCATCTTTTCGACCGTGCCATAGGTGGCTCCTGACGATGAAAAAACCACTTTCTGTACTCCAAACCGGGTCGCATTTTGCAACAGATTGATCAAGCCCAAGATATTGACACTGGCATCATGGGCCGGATCGTCAGTCGAAATCTTAACGCTATGCTGGGCGGCCAAATGGCAAATAGCTTCTGGCTGCTCTTCTTCAAAGACTCTTTGCAGGGCTGCATCCCGGATATCCATCATATGGAAGCTGGCCTTGGGATTCACGTTTTCCATCTTCCCTCCTCCGTGCTCCCACAAGTTGTCTACGATCACAACATGATGTCCAGCCTCGATTAGAGTGTCCACCACATGGGATCCAATAAACCCTGCTCCGCCCGTGACTAATACTTTCATCAAAACCTCCTTGTTCTATGTTAAATCGCCAGAATTGAGATCCAATTCTGCAAAGCGATTCTTGCGACCACATTCTTTCCCGTCAAAGATGAAATATAACGAGCCACAGCACTGTATAAAGACCAGGCAAGGGTCCCATCATATCAAACCATTGTTTCGCAAAAATTGATTTCATTTTCTCAATAGAGCCTAAAAGATAATAAATTTTAGCCGAGGGTATTGTTCAGAATAGAGC
>DATHUN010000707.1:0-2019 GCA_035462205.1 Anaerolineales bacterium | reverse complement strand
AAAAGGCCTAATGTCATTGCGAGAAGGGTGTTCTTCCCGCCGAAGCAATCCATCACTGGACGGGAGATTGCTTCGGGCTACACCCTCGCAATGACATAGGAAAGGAGTTTCTATGTTTCGCAAAGTAGTTTTGATCACGCTTGGAATGGCACTCGTTCTTTCGGCCTGCGGCAGCCTGCAGCCCGCGAAGGGAGCAGGCACTTTGACAAAGATCCGTTTGCCGATGGGCTATATCCCAAACATCCAGTTCGCGCCATTTTATGTCGCCATCCAGAAAGGATATTTCCGTGAGGCGGGAATTGAAATCGATTTCGATTACAAATTCGAAACGGATGGTATTAAATTGGTGGGTGCTGGAGAGGTGCCCTTTGCATTGGTCTCGGGTGAACAGGTTTTGCTGGCACGTGCACAGGGCTTGCCTGTGGAGTATATTACGGCGTGGTATCAGCAGTATCCTGTTTCGGTGGTCGCGAAGAGCGAGCTTGGGATTTTGATCCCACAGGATTTGAAGGGAAGGAAGATTGGCCTGCCAGGTTTGTTCGGCGCAAATTATGTGGGTTTGCGCGCGCTGTTGTTCAAGGCGCATATGAGTGAAAGTGATGTGACCCTTGATTCGATCGGTTTCAATCAGGTGGATTTGATGGCCGCGGGTCAGCAGGATGTGGTCGTTGGATACACAGCGAATGAACCGATCCAATTGCGCGCTCGAGGAATTCCTGTCACTGAAATCCGGGTGGCGGATTATGTGCAGCTCGCCTCGAATGGGATTCTGGCCAGCGAGAAAGTGATCAAGGAAAACCCGGAACTTGTGCGTGCCTTCATCGGTGCCTTTCTCAAAGGATTGTCAGATACCATTTCCAATCCCGATGAAGCATTTAAGACGAGTGAAACCTATATTCCGAACTTCGCTGATCTGGATGCCAATGTGCAAAAGCAGGTACTGGAAACGTCCGTCGAACAATGGAAGACAGACCGACTCGGTTATTCAGATCCCCAGGCCTGGGAGAACATGCAGAGTGTTTTGCTCGATATGGGTTTGATCACCGATAAGCTGGATTTGAATAAGGCCTACACAAACGAATTTATTCCTTGATTAGGAACTCCCATGCCTCCTGTTCCCATCCTGACCATTCGCAACCTCAGTGCTGTGTTCCCCGATAACAACGGTGGGCTACGCGCGCTGGACAGTATTTCTTTTGATGTTTATCCGCGCGAGTTTGTGTGTGTGTTGGGCCCCTCCGGTTCGGGGAAGACGACGCTCTTACGGATCCTCGCTGGTCTGATCTCTCCAACATCGGGCTCTTTCATGTTTGGTCATGGCGAACAACCGGGCACAGGCATGGTCTTTCAACAGGCAAACCTGATGCCCTGGCGTACTGTGATCGAGAATATCAAATTACCTCTCGAGGTGAAACAGATCGAGGAAAGCAGAGCGCGCATGAAGGCCCATGCAATGATTGACCTGGTAGGTTTACAAGGCTTCGAGGATTCACTACCGCGTGACCTTTCCGGTGGGATGGCGCAACGCGTGGCGATTGCGCGGGCGCTCATCCATGACCCGGACCTGCTCCTGCTCGACGAGCCGTTTGGCTCGCTGGACGCGCTAACCCGCGAACGCATGTGGAATGAATTGTCGCGCATCTGGCAGATGCGACAGAAGACAGTCATCATGGTGACGCATTCGATCAACGAGTCTTTGTTCTTAGCCGATCGGGTCCTGGTTTTAACGCAGCGCCCCGGCAAAGTGAAACTGGATTTGAAAGTGGACCTGCCGCGTCCGCGTCACGATGATATCCGCTACACCCCGCATTTCGGAAGACTGGCACGTAAGTTGAGAGAAGCGATTGAATGAGTGTTTCTAACCTAGGGCGCCACCCAGACGACAAAACTCAGCTGAGAATTCCCGTATTTCCCTGTGATCTTCCAGCAGCCGAGTGTGGGCATATCCACACCAACCAGCATGGCAGAACCAATAGCGCTGGCCGAGGCGTTTGTCGCTTCTGAAACATGCAGGGGAGG
>DATHUN010000706.1:0-15576 GCA_035462205.1 Anaerolineales bacterium | reverse complement strand
CGCTGGTACATCGATTTGAATGGGTTTTGCCCAGTTTTGGGCGGATAGGGCGTTATTTGCCGGTGCATAGGTAAAGAAGGCAGGACCAATGAGTCCCTCGGCCCAGGCGATATGCAAAATTCCCTGCTTATCTACAGAGGGAGATACATTCCGAATTCCCCGGCTAGTAACATAGATATCATTTGGTTTGGTCCACGTGGTACCATCAAAGCGCGCATATTTGATGATCGTATCTTGGTTCTCGAAAAGTGTCTCTGTCCAGAAGCAATGTACGTAACCATACTGGTCAGCCACCATATAACCTTCACTGGACTTTCCGTCTTCACTTGATAGGCGATAAGGCTGGGACCATGCGTGGCCCTGCACCTGAGCCTGTGCCGGTGCAGTCCAAAATATTGATAGCAATGATATGACCAATAAGGCAATGCCGATTCGATATTTGCTCACATTTCAGTCCTTGACTGTTTCAGGAAAGTTCAGCGGCTGGGGATCCGTACGGAACACTCCCAATACATTCAGATATATCTCTTCAAGTCTCCTGGTGTACTCTTCCCAGGAATATAGCTCGATCGCTTGCTGGCGGGCGTTTTGGCCAAGGCGCACGCGCTCCCCAGGATTGTTTAACAACCTCAAGATGGCCTCGGCAAAGCTATTGACATCCCCTGATTGAACCAACAGGCCATTATGGCCATCCCGAATTACCTCTGCAGCCTGGTTTAAGGCAGTCGCTACAATCGGCTTTCCCGCTGCCATATATTCAAATAATTTGAGCGGTGTGCCGGTTCCGCCATCGCTAGCCGCAACAGGAGCGGAGGGCACAACTGCAATATCAGCAAGCGACAGCATTTCTGGCACATCGGCATGGGGAATAGCGCCGGTCATGATCACGGACTGTTGGAGCCCGTTTCGCTGTATCTTTTGTGCAATCGATTGCCGGGTTGGGCCATCACCGACAAGAACTAACTTGGCGCTAGAATATTTTCGCCGAATGAGGATAAAACTCTCAAGCAGTAAATCAAGATCATGCCAGGGATAATATCCTCCCACCCATATCACAACCGGCTCAGTGGTCAAACCCAGACCTTGTCTGACAAGCTCGGAATTACGGTTCGATCCAAAGGCATCCACATCAGCCGCGCATGGAAGGACGGTTAACTTACTATCTTCTATGTTCCACGTTCTACTCAGGTGGTCTTTGAGACTTGTCGATATGCAGATGATCCGGGCAGCGGCTTTAAAACATACGCGCGTTGCCCACTCGGCGTAGATGCGGCGCAGACCTCGCTCCGGCCTGCCTTTAAACCTGCGCTGCTCCAATAAATCGGCGTTGACTTCTAGGATCAGAGGGATGCCAAGCTTTCTACTTGCCCAGACGCCGCCCAGGGAGAGCAGGTTAAAACGCTCGTGGATCAGGTCAAAGCCGTTCAAATTTTTGGAGCCGGCATCCTGCATGCGATAGCTGTCAAATAAAGCCAAATATGGCAAGCGCAATTCTGATTGAAGGCGCCGCACGCCGCTTTCGATCAGCTTGAAGGGCGCCTTCCCACTCCACCCGAGCCTGGCGTAGTCGCTGGCTAGCTGCTGGTCACTTTTGAATACCTCAAGGTCCTGAGTATTTAGAACCCGCCGTCCCTGGAGCGCTACGAGTGTGACCTGGTGACCGGCTTGCTGTAAGCCACGAATTGTATGATAAATGTGAAGCTGTGCGGCCTGAGGTTCACTAAATCGGATGCTACTTTCCTGATAGAAGTGGGCAACCTTTAACTTTAATCGCGGCGAAAGAACCACTAGTTCACTGCCTCTTAGTTGTTTTGTCCCAGCCAACCCGATGCCGTTGCACCAGGGTCAGTCTCGGAGCACACCTGGCTGCCACAGAAGTAAATATCGCGTTCGGGCAAAGCCTCCGGGCCGAATGGATCTCTTTTGGTGGGCTCCAGGAAGGAGCCATAGTAACCCACAAATGCCGCGACCATCTTGATTGGATGGCAGTCCGGGCCAACCGCGGTACAACCTGGATTTAGATCGCCGAAACGAGTGACATACCCCTCGGCAGTGATTCGTCCGTTCCTCGGATCAGTATCGAACCCCTCCAGATTGTCCCAGTCGGCTGGGATCGTGCCATTTATCTCTTGCACCCGTGTGGTCGTGTTGTTGTAGCGACAACCTGCCATGGCGCTGTACGTTACACCTCCATCCTGGGAACACAACCAGACAAACGTGAAGGGATAGGTCAAGTCATCTCGATCCAGTACCTGATAGGTGTCGCGGGCTCGAAACAGCAACTCGAACAGATGCGAGCCTGACCCGTTCAGCTTCCCCGGATCAGATGTCCAAGTTGTAGATGTATTAGCGTTGAGTGCCAAGATCGAATCACGCGTCCGAGTCTTGCTCGGACAAGTTTTGCCGATGCAATCTATTGTGAAGTAGGGAGCCGCCCCAGATTTATAGGGGGGCTGTGGCTCATCCGGGTATGGCAGGACGATTCCCTGATAGCTGGATACCCGCTGGCCGTAGTCCACGTGTTGATCTAGATAGATATAGCCGTAGTCGGTGGGATTATCGGTGATGCACTGGCGTAGCAGAGCCACCGCGCTATGCACGCGGGACTCAAACTCCACCGAGTAATCGCCAAACGCGTGGTATTGAAGGACTGAGGCATCAACGCCTATCTTTGAGCCCTCGTGACCTGCACAGCCATTGGGATGAGCTAGCAGCACCTGCCATTTGAACCCTCCATGCTTGTGTGTGTTTTCCATCGGGCTGGACGGGTTCGTGTGGCCGACTCCAACGCCGCCAAGCAGCGCCTGCAGGTCAAAGCCCGGGAAGGCCGCCGCCACCTCAGGGGTAAACGGATTCTGGCCATGCTCGTGGTCGTAGTGGCAGCCCCGCTTATCGTCCCAGAGTGTGTGAAACAGGCTATGATCATGCGCCTCTCCGGTGTCGGGACAGAGCGGCGCGTCTGGAAACGGCGCGATCGCCATCGACGCGGGCGCCAGGGTGGACGGTTGCTTCGGCGTCAGCGAAGGCTGTAGGCCAACTGGCTGGGTCACAACAACCGTCACCTCCACCTGGCGGGTGACCTCCCGCGTCACGGTGACCGTGCTCGCTTGGCACGCTGCACCTACCAGTGTCATGACCACAGCCAGCACTATTATTCTCGTTCTTCCGATCTTAATTTGTATGATTTTCATGAGTTAACTTCTCTTCAACAGTTGCACCAACTCAGATAACCGCCCGGTCGGGAGTATATCTCGGCTCGTTCACTTTTTCGATGCGCACTGCATACCGAAGCGGACGTGGATTATTTCTCAATCAAGCCCTGGTCATCAATAAACTCGGCAAAAAGCCTGGCCTTGACCACAGCGCCCGCCTCATTGCTGTGGCGTCCATCTGCCCAATACTCAGCGTCTTGCGGCATGACTGACGCAAAATCGAACATAGGTACATGCTGGTCAGTGCCCAGCTCTTTCACGACATCATTATTTTCCTTAAACCCCTGCTGATAATAACCTTCGGCGGCGTAATCATTAAGGTACGGCGAATGAGCCCATGTCGAAAGCATAATCTTTACATCGTGCGCTTTAGCAACCGCGATCATGTTTTCTAAATTTCGGCGAAAATAGACGGGAGGATTTTCTTTTAAAATCTCCACCGGGTCGAGATTGTCTTCGCGTAGTCGATCTTCAAATGGCCAACTCAGATATGTGGGCGAGCTCACGAAATCATCAACAGATACCTGGCGCGTCATATTCATTGTGCGGCTGAGGATCCGGAGCAAAGTGCTGTGCTCCCAGAGGGCGACGTGGGGGACCTGCCACACCTGACGTCTGCCCAAATCGTCTCCCCGATAAGCGGACGGCACGACCAGCCTGGCATGTACATCGTTCGTACCTTCATAAATAATCACCAGGTCCGGGTTCAGGTCGAGCACGCGAAATTCGAGATTGACCAACATTTCCCACGAATTGTATCCCGGCACCCCGGCGTTAATGACCTGTACATTCTGGTAACCGTAATCTTCTTTCAGCAGTTTCTCCAGCTGGGCGGTGAAGGTGGCGGCATTATCTTCGATGCGCACGTCATAGGTCGACGAGCCACCCAGCGCTACGATCCGATACACACCGTCTGGTTTTTTTAGAGGAAACTCGTCATTGCGGTAACCCAGCGAATTATGAAACGTTTGCCCCTTTCGATACTCCGGCGTGGGATAATAACTAAGATAGGGATGGGGCGTCCAGGCCAGATCCTTAGAGGCTATACTCGTAAATAACACGTAGCGATCATGCTGTTCGGGTGTTGCCAGGTAGTTCAGCCACAATCTTGATCCGATTTCAAGGAAGAAAAATGTCAGAAGAATGCTGAAAACTGGCAGGATGAGCTCAGCCTTTCTTGCAATCTTGATCGACGGCTGTTTGATCAGCAGCAAGACCCCGGAAATAATTGCCAGCACCTGAAATCCATACAACAAGGCAAGATAGGTGGGCAACTCGATCCGCCTGTCGGGGACAAGCGCCAGCTCAACAAATCGCTTTAGAAAAATGCCTACTAAAATTAGAAGGATGCCCAGATAGATTGGCTCTTTGCGTTCTACCTTTAATCTAAACATGATTAAAACCTTGGACCCATTGCGCTAGTTCTTAGTCGGTACGATCCAGCGATGTTCCATAATAACGCTGAACTTCCCATCATGTTGGGCCGGCCGGCCGCGCACCTGGCCTTCCGCAACCTCAAACACTGTGGCAGCCTCTATAAAATCTTGAAGCCAATTGTCGCCGGTGATTGCCACATCAATTCGATAACGACCAGGCAGAAGCAACAGCTCATCCAGTTCGCAGACAAACTTTAGACTGCCCTGCGAATCATAACCGTCCTCTGGTCCGCGCACCTTGCTCTGGAAGCTCGTAATAGGTTGACCGATGGTGTCATAGATGAAGAAATTGCATGCCAGTCCGTGGACAAAGCCATTAACATGAAAAACAAACCGGGCTGGATGTCCCGTTTTCAAGATGGAAGACGACTCGCGGCTACCGTTGAACACCTCCGCGCCTACGAGCCGAACGTTGCCCCGGCCCTTGCGATCCGTCCGCTTGGAAAGGTCTTGGGCACGGGCTTGCTCCAGCGATTGCAGGTAAGCATCCACCGCTTCTGTAATGGTACCATCCGTGTGCACCGTACCCTGTTGAAGAAAGATACCGCGTTGGCAGAGCGTTTGTAACAAGCCCATGTTATGGCTGACGAATATCACCGTGCGCCCCGTCTGTGCCACATCATCCATCTTACCCAGGCATTTCCTTTGAAAGGCCACATCTCCCACCGCCAAGACCTCATCCACCAGTAAAATTTCCGGCTCCAGGTGGGCAGCCACGGAAAAGGCTAAGCGCACGTACATTCCACTCGAATAATGCTTCACCGGGGTATCTAGAAATTTATCGATCTCTGCAAAAGCTACTATCTCATCTAATTTGCTTTCTATTTCGGCCTTTTTCATACCGAGAATCGCGCCATTCAGGTAAATATTCTCGCGCCCGGTGAGTTCCGGATGGAAACCGGTACCCACTTCCAGCAGCGAACCCACCCGGCCATAAATATCGGCGTAACCCTTTGTCGGATCGCTAATGCCGGACAGGATCTTCAGCAGGGTACTCTTGCCAGCCCCATTTCGGCCGATGATTCCAACTGCCTCCCCTGGTTTGATTTGGAAGGAAATATCCTTGAGAGCCCAAATTGTTTCGTCTAGTTCCGCCGCGCCGCTGGCCTGTCCGCGCATGAGCTTTCCTGCCCGGCGAAAAGGCGCCGCGAACATATCCGTCAATTGGTCCGTGAGCCTATAGTAACTCTTCTGCAAACCACCAATGTGAAATTCTTTGCCGAGACCTTCCGCTTTAATCGCAATATCACTCATCGCGCTCACCTACAGTACATCGGCAAAACTCTGTTCCATGCGGCGGAAATAGAACGCTCCGCTGACCAACAGAGTTAGTGCAACCAGTGCCGAGATAATAATCATTTTCCCGGGCGCTGAATCGGTGCCCAACAGGGCCCATCGAAATCCCTCGACCACCCCCGCCATGGGATTGAGCCCATATACTGTCCGCCAGGGTTCTGGCAGCAGACTGCTGGGATAAGCAATCGGAGTTGCAAAAAGCCAGGCTTGGGTTAGAAATGGGATTGTATAGTGCACATCGCGGAATTGCACGTTCATCGCCGCGAGCCATAAGCTCACACCTAGCGAAGTCACGAGAGCCAGCAACACAAAAAATGGCAACCAGATGATATTGACCGTCGGTACCAAACCGTAATACAGCATCATGCCCAGCAGCACTACGAATGCCAGCACAAAATCGATCACACCCGCCAACACTGTCGCGATGGGCAAGGCAAGGCGTGGAAAATAAATTTTCTTGATCATGTTGGCGTTGACTACCAGACTGTTTGAGGCTTGGGCGAGGGCGTTGGCGAAGAAGGTCCACGGGACCAGCGCGGCATAGCTAAAGACGGGATAAGGCAAGCCATCAGAAGGAATGTTAGCCAGCCGGCCAAAAAACAGGCTGAAGATCACCATGGTGAGGAAGGGCTGGATGATCGCCCATAACACCCCCATCACCGTTTGCTTGTAGCGCACCTTGATGTCGCGCCAAGCGAAGAAATAAAGCAGCTCTCGGAATTCCCACAACTCGCGGAGCTTGGGCCAAGCCCATCCTTTGGATGGTTCTCGGCGAGTCCGTGGCAGATCGGAAGAAATCGTCAATGTAGTTTCTTTCATACCTTTAGCCTGGTCCAAGCTCGACCGCCAAAATTTTCTCCGCAACCTCGCCCAAATCTGTCTCTTTTACATCCGGCTGTGGACCAAAGGGATTCATGACTTGTCCCGGTCGGGCGACAAAAGCTGCCGCGCACCCTGCTCGCAGTGCACCCGTCACATCCCAATGGTGCGCCGATACCAATCGAATCTGGCTCGGTTCCACATCCAGCCGCCGGGCAGCCAAATGGTACACCTCGGGTGAGGGTTTGAAGCAATGGATCTCGTCGGTCGAGATCACCTGTTCGAAATAGTCTTTCAGTCCGGCGTGGGTGAGTTGGGCTTCGGCCATCTGTGCAGTTGAGTTCGTCAATGTGACGAGCCTGAAACTGGCGTCGCGCAATCGCTGGAGATTCTGGGCCACCTCACGAAAAGGTCGCAGCTTGCGCAATGTGCTCAAAATGAGGTTCTTCTCCTCGCCGAGCATGGAGACTTTGTAGTGCCTTGCCGTTATTTCTAAGGCTGTATCCGCCTGAACTCCAAAGTCCTCGTAGGCGTTGGTCAGCGTAGCTGCCATCGCCAATTGCACGGTTTGCATGAACCATTCTTTCCGCACAGCTGCATCGCCGAAGAAACGCTCAAAGTGTGTATCCATTGCTTGCAAGTCCAATAATGTCCCGATTAGATCAAAAACAATCACACGCGGCATGAATTCTCCTTAGGTTAATATCACCTTATCAAAGTTCTTCTTAGCCTTCAAGTCGTTGAGCGCTAAGTCCATTTCCGGCTTCGTTCAAGATATCATCAATCGGGATATCACTGAGCTGCCCGCGGAACACGTGCCCCTCGTTCTTCTCGACGACCTCGATGTAACGACGCATCACGTCCAGAACGCGCACGTCCTCCCGATTAAAGACCTCACCCTGTAATAAGCGCAAAATCTCGACTCGGTATTCACTCTGGATAAAGAGCGTAAAGAGGGGGAGCAACTTATAGTACAGGCGGATGAATTCATACCAAATTTCCACACCGCCTCGTAGCGTACGCTCGTAAGGTTTCAATGCCTCTTCACTGAAGTCGCCCGATTCCAGGGCGGCCTGAATTGTCTGAGCGCCAAATCGGGCGCTGTGCATCGCGACGCTGACCCCCGACGAGAAAATCGGATCGACAAACCGGGCTGCATCACCGATCATCAGGAAGCCATTACCACAAAACTTGTCCAGTATATAGCTGTAGTCGCCTTCTGTCTTGAAGTCGTTGACACGCACGGCATTCGCCATCGCCCGCGCCAATCCCTTGTTGGTTTCTACATAGGTATTGAAGTAGCGTTCCGACTCAGACTTGAACTGTTGGAAAACTTCGCGCTCTGCTACTACGCCCACGGACGTGATCTTGTCCGTGATCGGAATCTGCCACGCCCAGCCTCGCTTAACGGGCAGGAAGTAGATATGGATATAGTCGGCTGTTTTCGGATCTTCGCCACGCTCGACATTTTCGAACCAGGCATGGACGGCATACTGGTTAAAGATCTTATCGTTCTGTTTCAGATTCAGCTGTCGTCCAAGAAGCGTTTGCCGGCCGCTAGCATCGACCACGATCTTGGCGGGGATGTCAATCTCCTGTCCGGCGAACTTTGCCCGGACCCCGACGGCACGATCGCCCACAAAGTTGACCTTTTTCACTTGCACGCCCTGATGTATCTCAGAGCCCAGGCTTTGAGCATGTTTGAGCAACAGCAGGTCAAATTTGCCCCGGTCCACGTGATAGGTATGATCCCGGTCAATGCCTTCCTGGCGAAATTCAGAGAAGTGCAACGCCTGCTCCTTCCCATTGAAATCGCGCCACGAGGCGCCGTACTTCTTGGGAAACCCCGCCCGATCCATTGTGTCGATAAGACCAAGCTCGCCGAAGACCCGCATAGTGGATAGCACAAGTGACTCGCCCACGTGAGGGCGTGGCTGGTTATGACCTTCCAATATCAGGTTCTTGATCCCGGCTTTCGACAGATAGGATCCCATCGTTGAGCCTGCGGGTCCTCCACCGATAATAATGACATCGTACATAGTTGATTTACCTCCAATTTTTTGACAGCAGAGTTGATGCTTTACATTCTTTCGGGCAATGACTGCATGCTCATTGCTTCTCGTTTCCCGCGAACACGTTCAATCCAATATAGCGCGGGACTGGTCATGAATGTGGTCACTAGAGCCATTAAGACCATCATAGTGAAAATGGTCGGTGAGAGCACGCCCAAATCATAACCCAGGTTTAGCACAATCAATTCCATTAGCCCGCGTGTATTCATAAGCGCCCCAATGGCAAAGGAATCAGGCCACGATTGGCCGGTAAATTTGGCTGCCAACAAACTTCCCCCAAACTTGCCGGCGACCGCCACGAAGATGATCATGCCACAGACAAACCAAGTTGTGCCGTCCTTCAATAGTCCCATCTGAGTCTTAAGCCCGGTAAAGGCAAAAAATAGCGGCAGCAGGATGACCAAACTAACATCTTCAATCCTTGACGCCAACAATTTTTTGAAACTCCCATGTGCGGGCATGCTCGCCCCAACTAAGAATGCCCCAAACAGGGCGTGAATGCCGATTACTTCCGTGGTCAGAGCGGATAAGAACAAGACGACGAAAGCCACAACCGCGAACGTTCTATTGAGATCCTCTGTGCTGGCGTATTTCGTTTCCAAACGTTCGAGCCAGGGTCGCACGAGCTTCAGCATGGCGATGACATAGACAAAGGTGAGGAGAACCGTGAACAAAGCGCTGATTGCGCTACCAGCCTGGACGACAGCGATCACCCCGGCCAGGATACACCACGCTGTGACATCGTCGGCGGCCGCGCAGGTAATGGCTAAGCTGCCGAGCGATGTCTTCGTCAGGCCGCGCTCATGCAGGATCCGAGCCAGGACGGGGAAGGCGGTGATGCTCATGGCGATACCCATAAACAGGCCAAAGGCTAAAAACGAAATATGCGGTGGAGCAAATGTTTTATATAATAAGTAAGCTAGACTGACTCCCATCGCAAAAGGGATAATAATACTGGCGTGGCTGACCACAACCGCGGTGTGAGCTTTGTGCCTTAAGAGCTGGATATCCAACTCCAGACCTATGATAAACATGAAAAGAATCAAGCCGAGCTGACTGAGAAAGTTCAGGTTTGGCAACGATGAAGGCTGAAATAAGAATTGACTTAATCCAGGCAGGAAATATCCCAGGACAGAGGGTCCCAGAAGGATGCCCGCAACGACCTCACCGATTACCATTGGCTGGCCAATTCGCCGCACCAGAGATGCAAGCAACTTTGAAGAAAAAACAATCACGACAATTTGTATCAAGAGCAGGCTGAGCGGATGTTCCAGATTTTCGGACAGACCACTGAAGAAGACAACCGCGGCGCCCACTTTGACTTGAGAAGTCTCAGCACTCGTTGGGGCGGATTGAAGTCCATCCAGTTTTGATCCTTGGTCAAAAACAAACCATAAAAGGGAACCGAAGATTGCAATCAACACCACGTAAAAAATCAAATTCCGCTTCATACTACAGCCCTAGCCATCGAGCAATGATCATGCGTTGGATATCAGAAGTGCCGGAGTACAGTGTCCCGCCGACTGCGTCACGCAGGTCACGTTCTACTTCAAGCTCGGTCATATATCCATAGCCGCCGTAGGTTCGGACGGCATCCAGACTGGATTGCACAAAACATTCGCTGAGATATAGCTTTGCCAGCGCCGCTTCCATCACTGCAGGTTTTCCCATCTGCTTGAGCCAAGCCACCTTATACAGGAGCAGTCGAGCCGTTTCCAGTCTGACTTTCATGTCCGCGATGCGATTGCCAACGGACTGAAACTTTCCGATTTTCTGGCCAAATTGGGAGCGCTGGCGGGCGTAACGGATGCAGTCTTCCAGTTGGCGTTCCATCGCTCCAACATGGCTTCCCAAGATGCAGCTGCGCTCCCACTCCATCGAGCTATTAAAGATACTGGATCCTGCGCCTTCCGGTCCCAAGCGGCTCTCCGCCGGAAGCACACAGTCCTCCAAAATCAATTCGCCCATCGGCGAGGTACGCAAGCCCATCTTTTCGATATTCCGGCTAACTCTAAAACCTGGCGTTCCCTTTTCTACTAGAAAGGCGGTGACTCCCCCGATTCCCTTCGCGGGGTTGACCGTGGCAAAGACGAGAGCTAGATCCGCAATCGGCGCGTTGGTCACAAACATTTTCGTCCCGTTGAGGACATATTCCTCACCGACCCGTTCTGCCCTGGCGCGAAGGCTGTAGGCGTCAGAGCCCGACTCGGGTTCAGACATGCCGTGTGCTCCAATCAATTCTCCACTACACATCCCCGGCAGGTACTTCTGCTTCTGAGCTTCGGTGCCAAAGGTGAGAATCGGATGCTGGACGCTCCACATTTGGGCATTCATAGCAAAAATTAGCCCGTTATCCCGGCAGCCATAGCCCAGGCCCTCCATGACCAGCATCGTGGTCATGATGTCGGTCCCGCTGCCGCCATATTTCTCCGGGATAGCGAGGCCCAGAATGCCAATTTGGGCGCACCTTTTCCAATTTTCGTGCGCCATCTCGCCCAGCCGATCGCGATCAATCACCCCCTCATTTAATTCCTTCTGGGCGAACTCGATCACAGCTTTCTTAAATTTAAGTTGTTCTTCTGTCCAGGAAAAGTCCATTAGGTTGCTATGTCTCCTATGCAGAGATATCGTTCTGCCTCAGCGATCGACCATTCGAGACAGAAGCGTCTCGAGCGCATCCGCAATCAATTTATGACCCTCGGCTGAAGGGTGCATCCAGACGTCAGCAAATAAGTAACGGTCTTCTAGCTGACACGCGCCACCCTGCTTCCTCTGACAAGCCTGCCGAAAAGCGGGCAGCGGATCAACGGTCGGGATACCCGCCTCTTTCGCCTTGGCGGCAAATAATTCTTGCGGAAGAGTTGAATAACTCTCATCGATTACCTGGAACTCCAACGGGAATATGATCAGCACGACAGGGATATTCTCGTCGCCAGCCAGCTGGTTGATCGCTGACACCGAGTCCCAGACTTTTTTCCACTGGTCGGCCTGCGGATCGGGAGGGAAATATTTATCTGGATTGGTTGGTGGATCAATCACATCGATCCGCTCTCTGCCCTGAGAGCGGGCCTCCAGCCAGCGCAGTTGAACGGTGAGAAACGGCCAAAAATACGTATTGGAGCGAAGCCATTTAATCAGAGCCGGTTGATTGTCTGCCAGCAGAGCACTATTGCCCTTGATATCGTTGGCAGTCGTGAGACCGAGCATGATTAGATCTGGCTCATACTTTAGACCTTCCGCCTGTAAATAGGCGAAGGCATTCTCTAGATTCCAACCGGGCACACCTGCATTGATCACCTCGAAATGTAGGTCGCCATTGCTCTCTTCATTGAGCATTGTTTCCAAGCGTTGGCCGTAAGTATCTTCCTCGCGAACTCCCCAACCCATAACAATCGAATCACCCAAGTTTAAAATGCGATAGGTTGCGGGTGGCTTCACATACGTTCGTTCAGGATCGCGTAAGCCATGAGAATTAATATCCACCGGGATGGACTGCCACTCATAATGGCTGCCTGGCTTCATCAGAGTATAGCCAGAATCTGGTTCATAATATTTCACCCACTTCATCCGTCGTGAAGCGACGAGTTCCCAGGCGTAAGGTCCATTCGCTTGCCCTCGTTCCCAAACATAAGCCACACCCTCCAGCAGTGCAAAAAATATTAATGGGCTAATGATGGCCAAGGTTATATTGAGCCATAGGGCTGCTCGTTTGGTCAAGGTCGGGGTTTGAATTTTTGTGGAGGTGCTTGTGGAAGACATATGCGCTTGGATGATTATTTTCGTACGTTGTCAGAAACCGAGCTTATTTATTAAGGGTAGCTTATGACGCCAAGTTTTTAACTGCCTGGCCAGCTCCAGTAAGGCTAGTCCGGCAAAGACCATCGACAGGGCATCGACGGGTAACCGGTAGCGAGGTGCCGGCCAGGTGAGTAGATGAATACCGGTATGAATGACAATGAATAAATACAGGACGGTAAAGCTGCGCCAGCGAGCAAAAGATAAGTATAGCCCTAATAACATGAATGGCAGGTATAAACCATAAGAGAGCACTCGAACCAGATTGCTCGTTGGTCCGGATTCGCTGGATGGCCAAAATTTAAAATATTCCAAAGTTTTATCCAGCGTCAGCCGCAGATAACGTCCGGGATCGGCCAGTATAAACTGGATTCCCTTTCGAGTCAGAGCACGATCGAGCTCCGCTTCATTCTGCCCAGCCAGCTCCTCGGGCACCGGCACCACCACTACATCATTACGCCAATCGATTCCCAGGTTAGGGTTGTTGGAAGCAAAGAAAGCATAGCCAGCGTTAGAATTCAAGAGGAGAAATTGGTGGTATACGAGATAGTTCCTTATGGTCCAGGGTGCGATCATCAAAATGATGATGCCAACGGGAATAGTAATGGACCTCCAACGAATACCATCTTGTTTCCGTTCCCATAACAGCCAGAGGAGGAGAAATGGGACGAAAAGAAGCACAGTTTGTCTGAGTAAACCTGCCATGCCCAGCACCAGGCCAAGCAATACCCAGCGCGCCAGCGTAGGTTTTTCTTTGAGTTCTAAACTTAAATACAACGAAAACAGCACCAAGGCAATAAAAAACGTTTCGGTCATCAGTGCCACGTTATAATAAATAAAGTAGCCATAGACAGCCGCCAGGCCTGCGCCAACCAGCCCGGTCTCTTCATCAGCAACCCTGCGGCCTATCAGGTAGACCAGGAAACAGATCAGCGCGCCGCCCGCAACCCCTTGAAGAAGCCGGGCTACCAGGGGGTGGTATCCAGTTACTGCATATATTCCAGCCAAATAGAGTGGGTATATGAAAGACCAGTGAGCGGTGGGCGTATTGGCTGGTGTGAATGGATACCAATTGTGCGTAAAGCTATAGCCTCGGCCTTCCAACAGGCTGCGTGCTAAGGCATCGTAAGACACCTGGTCCTGAATGCCCCGTAATTCCGTGACTTGATCCCCCATATAGAAGGCTACCGGTATACGGATCAAAACAGCCATAGCCAAAATCAATACCAGCAACTTCTTGTTTTTGATTCTATCCCTGCTGAGCATGATAGACCTCGAGGGCGATATCATAGACGCGTTGAGCCAGCTTATCCATTGTATGATTTTCTTCAAAGCGCCGCCGTGCTTCTTTGCCGATCCTGATTGCCTCGTGCGGATATTCCCAAAAATGTAAAATTGCCTGCCGCATACCCTCACTGTCACCTGGTTCCACGAGTAACCCCGTCTTCCCGTGTTCCAGATAGGTTTCTGTGCTTGGTGCGCGTGTCGCCACAACGGCCTTGCCGAAGCTCATCGCAGCGAGCAGGCTGCTGTCGCCGCCGGCGAAACTAATGGATTGAAGGGGAACCACGTAAAAATTGGATTCATACAAGTAATCCTGATGCACTCGATAGTCCAACCACCCCATCGGTTCCACATTCTTGGGCAAGTGAATCCCGTCCAAATTAAAAGAGCGGCTGCTTACTTTTACGCAGACGTCCGTTCCCTCGACGGCGCGCGCTAAGGTCTCATAGTCTCTATAAGAACGACCGGAAGTGAAAATGAATTTCCCGGACTTGGCTAAGTCTTCCAATTTGTGGTTCTCTGCTGGAACGTACCATCGCATAGGATCGAACCACCCGTGAGGGCAGTACGTGATCGTTCCTGGAGATAGAGACAAAAGTCGTTGGTAGTGCTCAACTTCGAAAGGAGTAAAAACGACCACCCTTGAGACCGAACGCATGCCAAACCGCGCTAAGCCGAGAAAATGGCTCAGGACGCCCTGAAGGTTAAAGGACAAGATGATCAGCGGCGGGTGGGTTTGGCCAAAGATACTTCGCAGTAGGGCATAGGTAAAGCCATTTTGCCCTCCCCACGCTATTACTAAATCATACCGGGTTTTCCGCGTTTTGACTAAAGCCTGTATCCCCGCCCGGATAAAGGCCGGGTAATAGGTGATCAGCTTGCCCCATTTTTTAAAACGATCGACTGCCCCGGTGGCAACCACAAAATCTACTTCATCGTTGCTCGAGGGTAGATAATTCCACAACCACCGGTCACCCGGCTTGACTTCATTGTTGATTAAGCACAAAACCTTCATCTCTAGTGTCCTATCGCTTATCTGGAAGGATCCAGAAGCATTTCCTCAAGATACTTGTTAATGGTCGTTGTCAAGAACAGCTACAAAGGCTCTCTTTTTCTGTGTTGTTTCTTTGGCTCACTGCGCTCTGCTGAAAAGGGGGATATCCTGGGCCTTTTCCCGAAGTTTAAGATAGAGATCCTCGGCAATCAGCATATGTCCTTTGGCGTTCGGGTGCTTATCCCAGTAGGCAACTACCAGGGAGTCCAGGTCCTGGTTATCGTATGCGTCGGAAAGATCTAGAACGATAAAACCAGATTCCTCAGCCACACGCTTCAGGTGGGCAATTTCGTCCGCCCGCAGCGGATTCTCTAAGGTCGGCATGAAAATCCAAACGGGCAGAATACCATGGGCTCTGGAAACTTCGACGATGCGTCGATACGTCCACGAGAGGATCTCAGTTCCATAGGGTTTGAGGAGTCTTTCAGCCTCAGATTTTGTCATTCCTGGCTCGACCCTCGCTCGATGAGCCAACTCCATCAGATCCGGATAGGGGAGATCGGCCCCGACCGATAATCGATCGGCCAGGTACAAGACTACCGCCTCCTCTTCACGTTGATGAGCCATGAAGAAGAAGGCGTTCGGTTGAAATGGCAGTGTCTTTTGGT
>DATHUN010000705.1:0-4206 GCA_035462205.1 Anaerolineales bacterium | reverse complement strand
GCTTGACCGATGTGCTTGAGATTTCGATGGCACTCGATGAAGCCAGCGCTCGTTCGGCGGTCGACCGGCAGCTGGCCGATGTTGCCTTGATTATCCCTGCGAATTTTACCGAGGCCGCCCTCACGCCTGACAAGAAGACGGCTGTCGTTTTGTACCAGGATCCCACGCTGACCATCGGGCCGGGCATCGTAAAGGACCTGGTCAATCATTTTATGGATGGGTTTTCGGGTGCCAAAATCGCGGCGGAGATCACCAATGCAGCCGCCGATTCTGCGCATGATCCGGGTCTGTCGGAATGGGCTTCCAAACAATACGCCTCCTATCTCGGAAGTTCTGACCATGGTACAGCCATGCGCATCGTATCGCCATCCGGAACATCCGAGCAAAACACATCACGTCTGGCGATGATGGGTCCCGTTATGGCTGGCATGATGATCCTATTTGTTTTCTTCATGGCAGCAAATGGTGCCGAGTCGATCATTCGTGAGCACGAGGAAGGTACGCTTGCCAGGCTGTTCACTACTCCCACATCTGCACTCTCTATTTTAAGTGGAAAATTCATAGGAGTTTTTGTCACGCTGGTAATCCAAACCATTGTTCTTCTGGCTGCATCTGCCTTGGTCTTCCATATCTCCTGGGGCCAGCCGCTGGCGGTAGCCCTGGCAACATTCGGTCTGGTCGTCGCAGCCACCGGCTTTGGGGTGATGCTCATGTCCTTCATCAAGAGCACGCGACAGACCGGCCCGGTACTCGGAGGGGTCATGACCCTGACAGGCTTGTTGGGAGGCTTGATGACTAACGGCATTCCTAACGTTCCTGCGGTGATGGATAAGATCTCCCTGAGCATGCCGCAGGGCTGGGCAATGCACGCCTGGAAGTTGACCCTCGCTGGAAACACGGCGGCTACGATCCTTTTGCCGGTCCTGGTCCTGGTGATCCTCGGAGCGCTCTTTTTCACCGTTGGGCTCAGCTTGTTCCGCAGGCGCTTTATTTAGAAGGAGAGAACGATGCGTACCCTTGACCTTGCCTTGAAAGATTTGAATCAGATTCTGCGAGATTGGAGATCTGGACTGTTTCTGGTCGTCATGCCGCTGCTGTTCACACTTTTCTTTGGGTTTGTCTTCGGCGGATTATCCCAGCCCAAAACACAGGTAGATCCACGAATGCCCGTTGGCCTTGTCGATCGGGATCTAGGAACTCTGGCTGCGGACTTGAAAACGTTAATGGAAAATTCGGAGGTACTGCGGCCGGTTATTCTAGGTGAAGAGAAAGCTAAGCAGGCGAATATCCTCGTCAAAGAGGGCGAGCTTGCGGCTGTGGTATTCATCCCTGTCGGGTATACCGATCAACTTTTTGCGGATCAACCGCTGAAACTGGAGGTGATTCTGGACCAGAGTCAGCCGGCGGCGCAGACGGTGTCGCGAGCGCTGGAAACGGTCACAGGGAGATTGTTGGGAGCGGTGGAGGCGGCACACATTAGTGCGAGTGCCATAAAACAAACCGATGTCCAGGAGAGTGTTGCGCAGGCGATCGCGGCCTGGCAGAAACCTGCTTTAGTTGTTTCAGTAGAAAAGGGAACTGGCGCAGCCGAGAACGAACAGCTATCTTCTGGCGGTTTTGCGCAAGCGTCCTCCGGGATGATGGTGCAGTTCTCCATCTTTGGCTTGATAACATCCGCAATGGTATTGGTGCTGGAACGAAAGTCCGGCAGCTTGCCGCGCTTGCTGAGCAGTCCCATCCGTCGCTGGGAAGTGATTGCCGGTCATATTTTGGCGATGTTCTGCATCATCTTTGCCCAACAGCTGATCCTGGTCCTGGTCGGGCAGTTTGTCTTTGGCGTGGACTACATGAGACAGCCGCTGGCGATCTTGGTCCTGATTACAGTATTGTCCCTATGGGCTGCCAGCCTGGGGCTATTGATCAGCGCGGTCTCGCGCAAGGAAGACCAGGTCATTACCTTATCCCTGGTTGCCATGTTCGTCTTCGCCGCCCTGGGTGGAGCGTGGTTCCCGCTCGAAGTCGCGGGAAAAGCTTTTGCAGCAGTCGGTCATGTCATGCCAACCGCCTGGGCAATGGATGGGTTTCAGAATATTCTCCTGCGCGGACTGAGCTTCTCCTCCGTGCTCGTGCCGGGCGGTATTTTGCTTGGCTACGCGGTTGCCTTCTTTGGCTTGGCAATCTGGCGTTTCCGCTTTGAATAGAGTCTACCCCCAGCTTTTTAGCCTATCCACTCGGACAGTTAAGACTCCCCCGGCGACAGGGGAGTTTTAAGTTTGCCGGGAATAAGATGGAGACAGGCTAAAAACTTGACAAGGAAGGAATGCAACTATGAACGATCCAACCCCAATCCGTGAGCCCGAACCTCTCGACCACCGCGAAGCCCGCAGACAGCGCCGTGAGCAACGCCTCGCCGACCCATCCCGCTCGGGTGCCTGGGTGACAGGCTTCATCCTCATCGGGTTGGGAACGATGTTTCTGCTGCGCAGCAATGGCATATACGACATTCCATTGCGCAACTGGTGGGCGCTTTTTATCCTCATCCCTGCCATTGGCGCATTCGATAGCGCTCTGCGGACGTACCGTAACGCAGGCAATCAGCTCACCGCGCCGGCGCGCGGTTCTCTACTGGTCGGGACGGTATTGACCTTTGTGACGATCATGTTCCTTTTCGACATCAGTTGGACGTTCTTCGGTCCCATCCTCATCATATTGGTTGGTCTGGGGATGATCCTCAATTACTCGTTTAAATCCGAATGAACAGAGAATTGCTCAGCACGATCGACTCTACCGGTTATGTCAACCTCGAACGACTGACGTTTTTGGTGGACGGCGTCTTTGCGATTACGATGACCTTGTTAGTGCTGGAACTGCGCCTACCGGAATCTGGCGCGGTGGGTCTTAAACAATCGCTCCTGGCGATGGCGCCCCGGCTGTATATTTATTTCATCGCTTTTTATTCCATTGCCAATCATTGGGTCGTGCATCAGCGCATGTTCCGCCACATCACCAGTGCCAACACAACCATGCTCTGGCTCACCATCCTGGGATTGCTCTTTATCACCCTGATTCCCGCCGCCACAGCCATCGTCGGTCGCTTCCCGAATGAAAGTCTGGCGGTAGCTTGTTTCTCCGCAAATAGTTTGCTGCAGGCGTTGAGTAACTGGTTCTTTTGGCGTTATGTCACCAAACATCAGAGAGAATTCGCCGGCAACTCAGACCCGCACCTGTTGGTGATCACATCGCAGGTTTGGTTCATCATTAGCATTGGCTGGCTCGTTTCGATTGTGGCCGGTTTTCTGAACGTTTATGCGGCTTACGCCGCATGGATCGTGTGGCCCAACCTGGTGGGAATCTGGGGAAGCTACAAACGAAATCAGCTGCAAGTAGCCGAAGGGAAAGAGAACAGTCAGCATGTCAAAACGAAAAGTAAGAAACAGAAGGTCGCTGGCTGAGAAGTACCCACCCTCCGCGCCATGCACGTGCAGGATCTGCGTGAGCTATTGTGCGCGTCCCGGCTGGTGGACTGTGGAACAAGCCACCGGTGCCTTCGAGGCTGGGTACGGAAATCGCATGATGCTCGAGATCGCGCCCGAATTGACGTTTGCTGTGCTCTCCCCGGTATTCAAGGGCTGTGAGGCATCCCTGGCGACCAATGCATATGCAAAAAATGGTTGTACCTTTTTAAAGAATGATCTTTGTGAGCTCTACGGAACCGGTCACGAACCGTTGGAATGTCGCTTTTGCCATCATGACCGGCGTGGGCAGGGACCTCAATGTCACACCGATCTGGAGAAGGACTGGAAAACACCGGCTGGGCAGGCGCTGGTGGAAACATGGATCCGGCAGTTCCGCCCAAGCTACCGATTGTTTTGAAACCTGAAAGGAGAAATAACGATGTTGACCAACGAAGGGCAAGTTCCCCTGACGACCGAAGAAGCACCGCAGGTGTCCACGAACGGCAATAATTCCGTGGACGTGAATTTGAAAGATACCGTGGGAGCAGTGTTCCTCGGCATTCTTTCCGTAATCCTGCTGATTGGCTGGGTGCGCGCCGAAGCACGCCTCCGGGAGCTGCTCGTTAAGACAGCTAATGGGACCCCATGAATTCGTGACCCTGATAAAAATACTTATTTTACTTTTGTTGATCGCCATAGTAAGTGATCTCAAGGATATATATGTGGATGAGCCCGGAAGTTACTGCAACTA
>DATHUN010000704.1:0-2169 GCA_035462205.1 Anaerolineales bacterium | reverse complement strand
CGCCGCCCGGCTGACCGGAAATGTGCCTCAGGACCTGCCAGGCTTTCGTCGCATACGAACGAGTCGCCGCTAAAGCCTGGATGGCTTTGCGCACCTTCGCCGCACTGACGGCTTCCAGAGCGCGGGTCACCTGCGATATGTTTTTTACACTTTTGATGCGGAGCCGCATCTCACGCGCAGATGCCATTGCTTATGCCTGCCAGGAGCGGCGGAACGCATCGAGTGCTTTCACGAGGTGTGCGCGCGTGCTATCCGTAATTGCTTTCTTTTCGGTAATATCCCGTCCCAGTTCGGGATAAGAAGATTCCATGAACCGCAACAAATCCGTCTGCCACTGCGCCATGCTCGAGATCGGAATCTGATCGGCATACCCATTGGTACCGGCGAAGAGCACAATCACCTGATCCGACAGCGACATTGGCGAATATTGCGGCTGCTTGAGAATTTCCTGCATGCGCTGACCGCGTCCAAGCTGCTGTTGGGTTGCTTTGTCGAGGTCAGATGCCATCAGAGCAAACGCCGCCAGCTCACGATAGGCTGCCATGTCGAGGCGTAAACGGCCTGCGACTTGCTTCATGGCTTTCGTCTGGGCGTCACCACCGACACGCGAAACCGAGATACCGACGTTCACCGCGGGACGAATGCCGGCGTTGAAGAGGTTGGTCTCGAGATAAATTTGTCCATCGGTGATGGAGATCACATTGGTGGGCACATAGGCAGACACATCGCCGAGCAAGGTTTCAATGATCGGCAAGGCGGTCAGGGAACCGCCGGTGCCCTTTACTTTGACTATCTTGTAGTCTCCGGCATTCTCAAGATGCTTGCGAGCTCCTTCTGCATCATCTTTCGCGGTCGGACCGGTATACACTTTTCCATTGGCAGCGTCATTTTCCGCTGCAAGCGAGCCGGCAAAATCTTTGTTGACAATTACATACTGGTTCGCAAGGCGGGCAGCACGCTCGAGCAAGCGTGAGTGGAGATAGAACACATCTCCGGGATAGGCTTCCCGTCCGGGCGGGCGGCGCAACAGAAGAGAAACCTGCCGGTAGGCCCAGGCGTGTTTGGAAAGATCATCGTAGATGATCAGGGCATCACGTCCGGTTTCCAAAAATTCCTCCCCGATGGCACAACCAGAGTATGGAGCAATATATTGCAACGCAGCCGACTCATCGGCTGCAGCGACAACGATAATTGTATGTTCCATGGCACCGGCGCGTTCCAAGATACCTACAGTGCGCGCAATCGCTGATTTCTTCTGTCCGATTGCCACATAGATACAAACCAGATCTTTGCCTTTTTGGTTGATGATCGTATCGATGGCGATGGCGCTTTTGCCTGTCTGGCGGTCGCCGATGCTCAGCTCGCGCTGGCCACGTCCAACCGGGATCATGGCGTCGATGGATTTGATACCTGTTTGCACCGGCGTATCCACATCCTGGCGTTGAACCACACCGGGCGCGATGCGCTCAATCGGTCGGAAACCCGTTGCCACGATCGGGCCCTTGCCGTCGATCGGCTCGCCCAAAGCGTTGACCACGCGTCCGATCATGGCGTCCCCAACCGGCACCGAAGCGATGCGTCCCGTGCCTCGCACGGTCATCCCTTCGATAATTCCGCCGTAATCACCCATGATGATCACGCCCACACGGTCTTTTTCCAGGTTGAACGCCGTTCCCATTACCCCATTGGAAAACTGGACCAGCTCTTGTGCCCTTACGCTCGCCAGCCCATGAACACGAGCAATTCCATCCCCTGCTTCCACTACTGTACCGATGTCGCTAATATTGAGTTCTGGTTCAAAACCCTCAATTTGCTTTTGCAAATCACCGGCGATTTGCTTAATCAGATCTGTCATGAATCCTCCATGCCACATGCATTCATCTTGCGTACAATAACCCGGATAAGTTCTTTATCCGGGCCAGTACTTTAGTTTTTGACTAGGTTCCCCGCTAAAGGCCTTCGTGAGGGGACGCACAATCGAGCCAATCATACCTGAAAGAACCTTCATTGTCTAGTTACATAGTGCCATACAAACACTGAAAATGTAATTTCGAAGCATCATTTTGTCTCTAGGCAACCTACCCCTTGTCATTTGAGTAGGTTGGACTATACTACCGCTTGTTTAATTGAAAAGCGAATTGTTTTCAGACTCTATAACATGAATTAAAT
>DATHUN010000703.1:0-9698 GCA_035462205.1 Anaerolineales bacterium | reverse complement strand
GCTTTATGTTTGCGCCGAAGTTTCATCCTGCAATCAAGCATGCCATCGGTCCACGCAAGGAGATTGGCCAGCGCACGATCTTCAATATTCTTGGTCCACTGACTAACCCTGCGGGTGCAAATATTCAGCTCACGGGTGTTTACGATGCCCGGCTTACAGAGCCGCTTGCGCACGTCCTTAACGAACTCGGCTCGAAAGCTGCCCTGGTCATTCACGGCGCCAACGGTCTCGACGAACTTAATACCACGGGTGACAATCGTGTCAGTCACCTCAAGGATGGCGTGGTGAAAACATATGATCTCGATCCCAACGATCTTGGATTAGCTGCCTCCTCAGTGCAGGATTTGCGCGGCGGCACACCCGACGAATCCGCTGCGATGATGCGTGACCTTCTCAGCAGCAAGCTTAATGGTGCCCGCCGGGATGCAGTCCTGCTCAATGCCGCCGCGGCCCTCGCTGCAGAAACAGGCGACTTCGAATCCGCCCTGGAGGAAGTTGCAGACGCTTTGGATAGTGGCAACGCTCTTGCCAAACTTAATGCCTTGGTGGAATTTTCACAGACCTTCCAAACCATCCAATGAGTATTCTTGCAAGAATCATCGAGCAGAAAAAACTGGAAATTGCAGCGCTGGACACTCCAGCGTTCCGCCGTCTCGCAGAGGCTTTGCCCGCGCCGAGCGATTTTCTGTCAGCAATTAAGCGCCGCCCAGTCTCGCGAAGCCCAAGCCTGATCGCGGAACTTAAGCGCGCTTCGCCCTCCAAAGGAATACTCGCCCCGCACCTCAACCTCTTCGAGGTCGCTAAAATCTACAGCCAAAATGGCGCTTCTGCCCTCTCCGTGCTTACGGATGAAAAATTCTTCCTAGGCAAACTGGAAACTTTGCGTGAATTGCGTTTTATTCACAAATCAGAGCTGCCTTTGCTACGAAAAGACTTCATCATCGACGAATCTCAAATCTACGAGGCGCGAGCCAACGGCGCGGATGCTATCCTGCTGATTGCTGCAGCACTGACAGATGACAAACTATTCTCTGACTTACATGCGATTGCTTTGCAGCTAGGATTAACTCCGCTTGTTGAAGTCCACGATGAAACTGAAACCGAACGCGCCTTGAAATTACAGGATATCAAACTGATCGGTATCAACAATCGCAATCTTGTTACATTTGATGTTTCTCTTGAAATCACAGAACGCCTACGCCCAATGATTGCTCCTGACATAGCGATTGTAGCCGAATCAGGAATCTTCACTGCAAACGATGTGGAGCGATTAGCAAATGCAAACGTGGACGCGATTCTTGTTGGCGAAGCGTTGGTGACTGCTCCGGACATTGCGGCAAAGGTAAGGGAGCTCTCTGGAAACAGTGCCATTGCGAGCCGCTCTCTGGCGAAGCAATCTCCGGTTAAACGGAAGACTCTGGTCGATTAGCATTTGCCAACAAGAGGAGATTGCTTCGTCGCTCTGCTCCTCCTTGCAATGACATATTAAAGAAATCATGACCAAAATCAAAATCTGCGGAATCAAAACTGTGACAGATGCCCTCGCTGCGATGGAGGTGGGTGCGGATCTGATCGGGTTTAACTTTTATTCGAAGAGCCCACGCTACATTGAGGTGGGCCAGTGCCGGGACATAATGTCTGTGATGCGAAGATATGGGGGCTATATCACATTTGTGGGCGTCTTCGTCAACGCCTCCTTGGAAGACATCCGTGCGACCATGGAAACATGTGGGTTAAATCTTGCCCAATTGCATGGCGATGAATCTTCTGAGATGTTGCATGCTCTGGATGGAAAAGCATTCAAAGCTTTTCGTGGCATTCCTCAAAGCATGGATGGTTTTGCCAGAGACAACGCGCCTGCCTTCCTATTGGATGCATCTGTCAAAGGTATATATGGCGGGAGCGGAGTCACCGCGGATTGGAAGAGAGCGGTTCAAGTGGCAGAGAGCTATCCCCTCTTGCTAGCAGGCGGTTTGACTCCTGAGAATGTAGGCGAAGCCGTAAGACAGGTGAAGCCGTGGGGTGTGGATGTCGCATCCGGCGTGGAATGCGCTCCGGGGGAGAAAGATTTGCAAAAGATGAAGGCATTTGTGCAGGCAGTTAGAAGAGCAGAAACTAGAGATTAGCGATTATTTTCCATCGCTTTTGAGAGGAATCATGACCACCTTGTTGCCCCATAAATTCGGTCCGTATGGCGGACAGTTCGTCCCAGAAACCTTAATGCCGGCTCTGATCGAGCTGGAAGAGGCATTCGTCTCGGCAAAGCACGATGCCGCGTTTCAAGAGGAGTACGACAAACTGATGGCATCGTTCGTCGGTCGCCCGACGCCTTTAACACATGCCAAGCGCCTCTCAGAAAAACTGGGTGGTGCGCAGATCTATTTGAAACGTGAAGACCTGGCACATACGGGGGCTCATAAGATCAACAATGCCTTGGGACAGGCTTTACTCGTCAAGCGAATGGGGAAGCAGCGCATCGTTGCAGAGACCGGCGCGGGGCAGCATGGAGTTGCCTCCGCAACCGCCGCGGCGTTGCTGGGGCTCGATTGCGTAGTGTACATGGGCGTTGTGGATATTGCCCGTCAGGAACCGAATGTCTTCCGGATGAAATTGCTCGGCGCAGTGGTGCGACCGGTCACGTCAGGCACACAGACATTGAAGGACGCGATCAACGAAGCCATCCGCGACTGGGTAACCAATGTACGGGACACGCATTACCTGCTCGGGTCCGCACTCGGACCGCATCCCTATCCGACCATCGTGCGCGAATTTCAGTCCGTGATCGGACGGGAGGCGCGCGAACAAATCAAGATGGAAGTGGGACGTTTACCGGACACCGTCATTGCCTGTGTCGGAGGGGGATCTAATGCAATCGGCATTTTTAGTGGATTTGTAAACGATGAGCAGGTTGAGCTGATCGGTGTCGAGGCGGGTGGGAGTGGGATTGAATCGGGCCGGCATGCCGCTCGATTTGGCGATCCATCCAAGGGGCGCGTGGGGGTAATCCACGGTACACGGACATACGTCTTGCAAGATGAAGATGGTCAAATTGCAGAGACACATTCTGTCTCTGCCGGGCTAGATTATGCGGCAGTAGGTCCCGAACACGCCATGATGCGAGATAATGAGCGCGCCTTCTATACATCGGCGACTGACGAAGAGGCGCTGAACGCGTTTCAATTGTTGTGTCACACCGAGGGAATCATTCCCGCCCTCGAGTCATCCCATGCGGTGGCAGAGGTCATGAAGCGCGCGCCAACAATGCGGAAGGATCAGGTAATCTTGGTCAATCTGTCGGGTAGAGGGGATAAAGACCTGAATACGGTAATTAAAGAATTAGGAAACAATCTATAAGCGCAAGATCATCTCGCCCCCGACGGGGAGATCTTATGCCTACAAGGAATTATTTATGAACCGAATCGAAACAGCCTTCCAAAAAAGACCCATCTTCATGCCCTATTTTCCTTTGGGCTATCCTAATTTGGATACGTCCATCAATGTAATCGAAACACTCGCCCAAAACGGCGCGGACTTGATCGAGGTGGGGCTGTCCTTCTCCGATCCGCTTGCCGATGGACCCGTGATTCAAAAAGCAACACAAGTTGCCTTGGAAAATGGGATCACCGTCAAAAAATCTCTTGAAGCCATGAAGGAATTGCGCAAGCGTGGTGTGGACATTCCGTTGATTCCGATGGGTTACTACAATCCCATGCTGGCATATGGATTGGAGAAATTTATCTGCGACGCAGCAGAGGCTGGCGCAGATGGTTTCATTATTCCTGATCTGCCGATCGAAGAATCTGAGGAATTTGTAACCGCTGCACGGGCGAATCGCGATCCGCTACCGTTGATTCCGATGCTGGCGCCAACCTCCTCGTCTGACCGCATGGAAAGAATCGCTCGCAACGCCCAGGGATTCATTTACCTCGTATCAGTCATCGGCGTCACCGGGGAACGCAAATCTATTTCCGAAGGTCTCGGCGAATTAATTGCACGTGTGCGCGAGCATACCTCGACGCCTGTGTGCGTAGGATTTGGAATCGGCACCCCCGAACAAGCCAAAGAAGTGGGGAAGATGGCGGATGGTGTTATCGTGGGAACCGCTTGTGTCAGGGCTATTGGTGAAAGTCAAACGCCTGTGGAAACAGCGAAGGGATTCGCAAAGAGTTTTAAAGAAGCACTCCAATAAATACATTTCTATTTGTCGTATACTTAAGGAACGAAATGGAGGTTTCCATGCACATTGTAAAATTGATTGAACGTCACTTTCCCAATCCTAAAACAAGCATTACCGCTAGACTGCTATTCTTATCACTCAGCTTACTGTTGTTGGGACTGGGTTTGCTGCTTATCCAATAGTAGACCTAGAACAAATACTGAAAGGGACAGGTGTGGGCATGTCGCTTTTTTCCAACAGACCACAAACTTTTGTCGGTTACTTCCTTGGCTGATCAGTATTCTCCGCAATCTCAATCGTACTCCCTGGCTCAAAATTGCCTGTGAAGCGTTTATAGGCTTGTTCGCGATCAGAACCGCCCTCGTCGGTCAACAACAATTGCTCACCATACGCGGCTAAATCTTCAATAATCCGTTCATAGCGATAATATGCCAGCACCTTCAGGTCAATTTCAGCTTTGCCATAGCCTTCATAAAATATGGCTATATCTTTTTGACTCTTCCAAATATTATCAATTCCCCCGCCGATAAACATCAGATCACGTTCCTTCGGTGCCAGGAGCGGATTGTCCCAATCTACGATGTAGAAGTCATTATTTTCCATGATCAAAATATTAGCACCGTGAATATCCGTGTGGCATAAGACAAAATCCAAAGGTTTGAACTGCAGTTCTGAAGCGAGTTGCTCCGTCCGCTCAATGAGATGATCTATTTCACTGTGCTTGGATTTTATAAACTGTGCCAGCTTTGCAGCATTGTAATCTTGGAATGGCATTGTTTCGACTTGTTCTTGAAAAGACTTCACAATTTCTCGCCATTGTGACGAGAAGGTTTCTTTTGGGATGAGTCTTTTTAGTTCTGGTGGTAATTGAGTGGAGTGAATCGCTTTCAGTGCGCTGCCAAGGTGACGCTTCTGGTGGTCGGTCAGCTCCATTTGGAAACCGTTTTTCCCCTCGATGAATGGATACAGAATTATCTTGTACTTGCCGAAGTCCGTCCAGCGCTTCTTTGACTTGGTCTCAAATGGGACAAGGATCTCTCGAATACCCTGTGACCTGAGAAAGAGCGGCACACGCACCACGATTTCATCAAAGCCAATCCGTAATTTCAGGAAATATATGGCTCGATCATCAGCGACAACTCGATAAACGACGGTGCCCATATCCGCCCCGATAGGGAGGAAGGTCAATTCGGCGACACGCAAGTTGTATTCTTCTTGCAAACGGGAAATGATAAGATCATCAGGAATGTTAGGTTTTTCCAGCATAAAATTGCCTTAGGTCTCTCCTCTATACATATATACATAAAAGCTTCACATATTTCATGTGAAGCTTTTTGTAGTTATTCTTTGGGATGTTCGGTCAGGGAGAACCAATTTCCACAACCGTCCTTGAACAATGCTTCAATGCCATAAAACTCCTTGGTCGGCGGCTTGATGAACTCGAGGCCCTTGGCTTTAAGATCCTCGTATGTCTTCTGGCAATCATCCGCCTCCCAAACGCCGCCGCTCATCGCGTCATGATCAAGCAAGGCACGCACATGCGGAATGAGATTCGGCGCAAACATCGGCTCGACCGGCTCTGACAAGACGATCTCCACATCCGGCTGGCTCGGCGGGCTGACGGTCAGCCAACGAAACCCGTTATCCATGGTCATATCCGTCTGGACCTTGAACCCAAGCTTATTCACATACACATCGTATGCTTGATCTTGGCTGCGTACCAGCAGTCCTATATGAGAAAGTTTAGTAATCATGTTTTCCTCTGTATGGAAAGCAATTTAGCTCTTGGGCGGTTCTACCAAAATTAATTGATTACCCTCCGAGTCCCGAATCATTGCATACGTTCCCCAGGGTTGAGGGTCTGGCTCTTGGGTGAATGTTACGCCTTTGGCTTTGAGATCGGCGACCAGCGCTGCCATGTCTTCCACATTAAATGTCAACGCCTGCGATTTGCCAACCGTCTGACGGTAGTGCTCCCAATTTTCATCGGGCAAATACAAGGTCACTTCGGTTATCGCGCCTTTGGGGGCGACAGCGACCCAGCGGTTTATCGCGCCGGGATATAGCGGAGCGTCCTGTCGCAATTCAAATCCAAGGATCCGAGTATAGAAATCTTTTGCACGGTCTTGATCGCTCACAAACAGGGATACATTTCCAATATGGGTAATCATTAGTCTGCCTCCTATCTGGTTGATTTGCAATCATCTTAGTACAACTGTTCTACGAATGCTTCTTGAAAATTGCGCTTTTCTTGTTGAACAAGCGACGCCAGAAAACTTATTCTTTCGAGTCGGAAACTTGAATCCCATGCATGATTACATAACAGTTGGGAATGAATTTAAGCGGATTCTTGCGCATCTCCCACGCCCGGGCACGGTAAATTGAGGGCGACCACCCGACCATTTTATGGAACAGTGAGCTGAATGACCCTAAACTCTCAAAACCAACCTCGAAGCAAATTTCCGTGACCGTGAGTTCGCTTTCTGCCAATAATTCTTTTGCACGTTCGACTCGTTTACGCGTCAGATATTCGTGCGGCGTGGCATGATAGGCGATGCGGAATGCGCGTAAAAAATGATAGCGCGAAAAATTTGCGGTCCGCGCCAGTTCGTCCAGGTCAAGGGGCTGGGCGTAGTTTGCATCCATTAATTCACGAGCCCGCTGCAACGATTGATGAGAGGCAGATCGTGCCATGGGAGATGAAATTATCCTTTAAGCAAATGTTCAACTATGCATCTTAGCCTTGATCGCCAGCCCTGCCACGACACTCGTAAACGCACTTGACTGCTTCACCTTTTCTTTGCCAAAGATTCGTGCGAGCATTTCCGTAAATAATGGAATATTCGAGGAACCGCCGGTCTTCACAATCGCATCGATTGCATCTACCTCAAGGCCGGATTGGGCAATGGTATCGAGCAACACCTTTTCGACATCCGCCAGATAATGTTGAATATCTGCTTCAAATTGAAAGCGCGTATACAATTCCCACAAGGCGATATCTTTATCTTCCAGGCTGATAATGGTCACGCCCTGATTGGATAAGGCGATTTTCCCGGCCTCGACGCGGTTATAAAATGTAAATGCCAGATCGTTGTAGATCAAAGCTTGCAATGCTTTCATTTGTATTGGAGAAATCCCGGCGCGAATCGACTTCTCCAGGATGTTTTTGTTGATCGGTGTGCCCAGATAAGGAAGTGCCATCCAATCCGGGATGGCGTGAATCATGTCCATAATCTCGGGGTAATGCTTGACCTGGCCGTGCCCAAAATGGGACAACATACGCTTCTCGATGATGGCACGGTCGAAGTCGCTGCCGGCGATGTCCACACCGCCGCTGGCATAAACCTTTCGTTTATGGGGATCGCCCAAGCGCATCACCGCAATATCCAGTGTGCCGCCGCCGAAGTCGAAGATGACCACATTTTGTGGCTTGGTCATGGACTGTTCATAATCGAGCGCCGCGGCGATTGGCTCCAGCTCGAAATCCACATCCTTAAAACCAGATTCATAAGCGGCTTGCCGAAGTGTTTCCTGTGCTTTGTGATCCTGTTCGGGCGACTCAGAAAACTTGACCGGACGTCCCAGGGTTACCGCATCAATTGGTTCACCGAGCACCTCCTCGGCGCGCTGTTTCAATAGACTCAGATAGGTCTTTGCGAGATCACCCACCGTGTAATAACGCTCGAAGATCTGTGTACCCTCATAGTTCTCCTTGCGCAGGGCAGTCTTGAGATACTGCAGCAAACGTCCAGGCTGGAGTTCGTCGACATAAACGAACACATCCTGAACATAATGCATGTCCGCCCCGAAAACATCGATCTCCCCTGTCCATTGCTTGACAAAACGCCGCTGGCGGTTGACGTTATCGCGGTAATAATGCTCCACCGCCTCCTGTCCGATCGACCCACGATAATCTCGCGTGATGTAAAGCACCGTCTTGATGACTTCTGGCAAGACGTTTTTCGGGTCCACAGGAAGCAATTGGACACGCTGTCCATCATAGATGGCGACTCCGGAGTTCGATGTGCCAAAGTCAATGCCAACTTTGATGCTCATGATTGCATCTCTTTCCACGCCTCAGCGGGAATCACGCCAATGGACAGGATGAGGCCCTCGGCTTCGATCGAGCCACTTCCTGCAAGAGCGTCCGCTTGATGGACTCGCAGGTTCCCTTTTGCGTCCAGCACCGCGATCTGATCTGCATCCCGGACGGATGCCGCGCCGATAAAGCGCACTCCCTGCTCGAGCCGTGAGGGCGGAATGAGTGCCTGTCCCTTTGCCAGCGGAGACTTGGATAATTCCAGGCTATCCCGATCGCGGCGAATGACCTTGCCCGTTTGCGTCACAAACAACATCGACTCTTGCGAGTGTGGCACAAACGAGGCAATCACGTAATCGCTGGCAGTCAGCTTGATGCGCTCCTCAGAGCTATAGGGCAGGTCGTTGACGTCCAGCCCGAGCAACTTTCCTTCAAAGGTGACAAACGCAAAGGTGTCTTTTTTCTGGCAGAGCATGACATCAAATGCCTGATCCGATTTTTGCAGTGCGCCCTTGCCAAGATAGTGGTTGCCCAGAATGGATTGCGCCATGGAGGTCATCGTCTTCTTCACACAACCGCGGCGGCTGACCTGCAGGAAAAAATCAGAGAGCGGGAGGCGCGAGATGGGCATGGTGCAAACCAGAAATTCGCCGGCGCGCGGTTCATCGGGCAGCGCGGCTTTCTCCCATGTCCAATTCTCGCCACAACCTACTGTTGCCATGTTGTTCACGGCGCAGGTGCTGACCCGACCGGACGTGAACAACAAAAGTATTTCCTCGTTAGATGGCACGACAAGAATACGCGGCTGCTCACTGCTTTGAAGTGTTTCCTCCACAATGCGGCCCAAGTCTTGCATATCTGCTGTGAGCTCGAGGCGAAGAATTCGCCCATAGCTGTTGTAAACCAATAGGCTGAGCGTGGACGCTTCCACCGAAGGGCTGGGTAATTCTGCCAGCAAAGACTCATCCGCCCCAAAGCGGCGCTTGAGCAGATCGAGCTGATATTCGAGGTGGGCGATGCGCTTCTGGTACTCCTCCACGCGCGTGCCATTTTGCAGGGCGATGTTTTCCGTCAGGAGTTCTTCATTCCGCACGGCCAATTCATTCAGCCGTTTAGCAACCAGCCTGACGATCGTCACCGCCGACTCGGGCCGGGTCTCGGCCTCCTTCATCCATTCATCGATTTTGTGTGAAAAAGAGGGCATGTTGGGTCCTTGTGATATCCCGTGTACCTCACGAGGGGCAATCATTATACACGAAGGTGGTACGGGATTCTCCGAATTTCCCATGGATCCCGGGGTGGTAACAAGACTAGACATCAAGCGTTAATTACAGATAAGTAATGCACTTACTGTTGATTGCCGCCAAAAAAGGTGGTAAGCGAACAGAATTTTGTGTCGAGGCTACCTCGAACCTGTGTATTAACCCTGCCCAAAGGGCGAATTTAGAAAGGAAACGAAAATGAACGGTACTGCTATTACTG
>DATHUN010000702.1:0-12513 GCA_035462205.1 Anaerolineales bacterium | reverse complement strand
AATTTGATCGTCCTCGCCTCCCGTAAGAATAATCGTGTCCGCATGCTGTGTGATCGATGCATCCTTATGCGCGGTGATTGCCAACGTAGAGGATCCAGCTAGGCGGGCACGTTCCAGCGCCCTGCCAACCGACTCGGTTTCGCCCGTGGTGGATATTCCTACAACCAGCGCTTCTGGACCAAGTAATGACGGCTCTGCATATTGAGAGAATGCAAATGCAGGGACCGCTTTGGCTGGAATGCCGCAAATATGCTCGAGGATCGTTTCTCCAACCAGACCGTTGAAAAGCGAAGAACCATGACCAACAAAATAGACGCGTTGAAGGTTCTGCGGTTTCTTCCAATCGGTCAGAGCTTCTTCTGCCAGTTGAATACTTTTTTGCCACGTTGCTATATCAGCCAGCGAAAGAATATTCGTAAGCATAGGGTGGATCAGATTCATCTCACACCTTCAGCATGTAGCGCAAGACATGCCGCGCCCAGCAAACCAACATATTCTGGATTCAGTTTGGATGGGACCATTCCTTTGAGCGATTTTCGAATCATGGTCAACGGCATTGTTCTTACATACTCTTGCACATGGTCGATCAACCATCCATCGCTTAAAGTGCCTCCGCCATAAACGATCCATTCTGGGTTCAGCAGATTTACGAGATTGGTCAAGGCTATGCTTAAAGCTTGTACAGCATCTTCAGTGATTTTCTCTGCAAACGGGTCGCCAGAATCTGCCGCCGTGAATATTTGATGTGACGTCAGGGAATCCCGAAGCAAATGTAGTGTTGAGTTTGGATAATTGGCCATCTCGTTCTGCACACGTGTAAGCAACCCACCACCGGATACAAGCGGCTCGAGGCAGCCGCGTCTTCCACAAGGACAAAGAACACTATCGGGTTTGACCACCATATGACCAAGCTCACCCGCATAATTGTGTGTACCGCGCACGAGTTGCCCACCAAATACCATTCCTGCAGAAACACCCGTCCCGATATTGAGATAAATAAAATCCTTGGATTGCATTCCAATTCCCCAGCGTTGCTCCGCCAGGGTCGCCGCGTGGACATCATTATCCAGCATGACGGGGATTCCATATTGATGACGAATAGGTCCGGCGAGCGGCACCGGGCTCTTAATCGGCAGGTTCATGGCCTCGAGCCAGGTGCCCGTTTCCGGATCGATCTGACCGACCAGTCCAATACCGATGGATTGTGGCGCGGCCCCCTCCCAATCTCGCATGAAACTTTCCAGCGATCGATGAATACTTTGTAGCGTGGCTGCTTGCGTCTCATGTTCCATCTTGAAGCGTCGTGACGAGAGGATGCTCCCCGCTTCGGTCACGGCGCCGACCAGGATTTTTGTCGCACCCACATCCACACCGATGAAAACGGACTCGGACATGATTAACTCACACGGAAGGGCGCATACAGCGTGCGGATAATGCGATCGCCACCCTGCCATGCATCCGGCGCTGCCGCAACCTGCTCCCGGCTAAACTGCATCAGCTCCTCTGGAGTGATGGCGACCCGCCCGCGCAACTCGGATAGCTGCGCACTGTTGATCATGCGAATGCCACCCGCGGCGACCTCTGCGTTTAAGATGGACGGAACACCGGCACGAATTGATTTGACGAAGTTATCGATCTCAGCCCGGAACGAACCTGCCTCCGAAAGCGCTTCTTCGACCGGAATGATGCGCTCGCCAAAGGTGCGACTGACAACACGGAGATAATCTTCTCCGGTCTCCATCACGCAAGCAGTGACGGCTCCCTTGCTTCCCTCGACCTCAATGTAACCGTGCACATCGCTGCCGTCGCGTCCCAATTCAGGCCATGCCCAGGTCGCTTCGATCACCACCGTAATCCAGTCGCCGTTCTTTGGGTCAACAAAACGGACTTTGAAATGTGCGTCGTCGTCCGTTTCGATCTGGCGGAAACGGCCGCCAATCAGGCGCATTTTTTGCCGCGCCTCGATTCCCAGCGAGCGGACCTCCTGCGGCGATTTATCATACCCGGCCAAAAACCAAACCGAGGAGACCGCATGCGAACCGTAATCCATAATTGCCCCGCCGCCATTTTCCATCGGATCCCAGAACCAATCGCCGCGATCTTCCGGTCCGTGATAGCCGCGTGTGATCCAAATGTGCTGGACTTCGCCAATCATGCCGTCATCAATGACATTACGCAAGGCACGATAACGCGGAATGAATAGATTGTCATCGTTCAATTGGAACATGGCTCTGGATTTGCGCGCTGCCTCCGCCACCTGGTTGGCTTCCCA
Organism: Anaerolineales bacterium; assembly: GCA_035462205.1. Classification (GTDB taxonomy): domain Bacteria; phylum Chloroflexota; class Anaerolineae; order Anaerolineales; family Villigracilaceae; genus Defluviilinea. The sequence goes on along the minus strand of DATHUN010000702.1, from coordinate 10,241 downwards.
CCATGTACGCGCCATTGGTTTCTCGGTCATGACATGGACGTTTTTCTCCAATGCCATCACCGCGTATAGGGCATGATAGCGGGCTGGGGAACAGATATCGATCATATCCACTCTCGAGATCAATTCATCGGCGCTGCTGCACAGTTCGACATTCATATCATCTGCTTGCCGCCCTGCCTCCTTCAACAAGGAGAGATAGTGCCCACGCGTTGATTCCGCACGCTTATGATCGGGATCATAAATGGCGGCCAGTTCCACACTGTCCAGAGAAATATATGCAGGGATATGGGCTTCGTTGAATATTTTGCCCGCGCCCAGGCAACCCACACGGAATGGTTTATTGCTCATACTGCTTTCCTTTCCTAAGGAGATTATGACGTACGATTTCAGTATACTCTGCTCACAGAGGACAGGGAATTGATCTTATTCATGTCTTTATGAGGAATAAAAAACGGCAGTTTTGAACTGCCGTCGTTGTTGCTTAGCTGCTTGCCCCACTATATCGTTTCAACCCTGCTTTCCAGATTTGGGAAGCAACCAGAAAACTGGTGATGCCAATGAAAAAGAACATCAACACGCGCAGGAAAGTCAACTCTCCACGCAAGCCTTGCAAGGGGACAGTGGTCGCAACGGCAATGGGAATCACAAAGGTGACGAGAATCCGCAACCAGACAGGGTAGACCGTCACCGGGTAGCGGCCTGCGTCGAGCAGCGCCTGCAGGATCGTGACGTTGTTGTCGAACTTGGTGAACCAGAAGGTCAGCGCGATGAGCACGATCCACAGGCTGTAGATGATGATCGCTCCCGAAACAGTTAGCAGGATGAAGGTCAGAAGTTGAGGGGCTGTAACGATGCTTCCAGACATGTTGATGCCTACTGCGATCAACACGAAGGAAAGAATCAAGTCCCAAAATCGCCAGATCATAATGCGAGAAAAAGTAACGAGGAACATGCTATTAACCGGTTGTAAAAGAGTGTAGTCCATCGAGCCATCACGAATGCTTTGATTGAACTTTTCCGTGTTGGGCCAGATGAGTGCCATCATCAAGGTATGAATAAGGCGCCATACGCCGAGCAAAGCGATCAATTCACCAAAGCCCCAACCGGCAATCGTTTCCGTGTTGTTGAAAATAATGCCCAGACTTAATAACTCCCAGCCAAGCCACATCACGTTAAGCAGAATATTGACTACCGTATCAGCACGATATGCCAAAGACATTTGAACATTAACTTTTAAGAACGCCGAGAGTAATTTCAGTGTATTCATCCTTACGCTCCGACAGCAGAGTATCGTTTGACGCCGTTTCGCCAGCTCTGATTAAAGACAATACTTGCTACGAGGAGCCAAAGAACGCCGACAGCGTATCCTTGCATGATTTGAGTCGGCGCGAGCTTTCCGAGAATCAACTGAACTGGAAAGTAGATTTGAAGCTGAAAAGGCAAATATTGAGCAACGGTCTGAATCACGCTTGGCATGAGAGTCAGCGGCACAAATAGACCGGAGAACAGTAACTTCAAGGCGTAATAAAACTCGTTGATAGAATACACCCGCGTAGTCCAGAAGGCGATCGAGGTGATGGATGCGGAAAGTAGGAAGCCAACAAAGAATCCCAAAATCATAGCCGGAATTGCCAGTAAAACGCCAGCTAGAGTTAACCCGCTGTAATCTGGCTTGTAGAGAAAGAATAATAGGATCCAAATCGGGACGAAACCTATAATCGTCAGGATCTTGAAGGCGATGTTATTTACCAGCGCATTCGTCAACATCGGATGAATGGGACGCACAAGCTCACCGGAGAGAGTCCCATCCTGGACTTTATAGGCAAAGGTGTGGATGACGATATCGCTGGTGACCTGGTCCACGATTAAGAGGGTCAGGTAATAGGTTACGAAATCATTGGCAGTCAATCCGCTGACATTGCCCTTGGTATTGGCAATGCTTGTCCATACGGCGAGGTAAACGATTGGGGAGACCAGCCAATAAAGCAGATACATGAGCAAGTTGGCACGATATTGCCATTGCTCCGCCCAGTTCACTTGCCAGAGTCGTTGGAAGATTTTTAGCATACGGTCTCCTCTGTCATTGCGAGTCTATGAGAAGCAATGATGGGTGGTCCTATTACTGATTAAACGCCTGCTCGATCACATCCTCAATCGGTGGGTCCGTGATGGTGATGTCGTGGATCGGCAAATCTGCTAGAAGTCCAGAGGTGATGCGGGTCACATCTTCGGCGCGCACTTGGATGTATTGCTTTTCCGAATCTTCCTCATTCTGGACGGGCGTGCCGTATTTTGCTAGATTGTGTGAGTTCGTCTCCGCCAGTCTCACGCCGATCAACTTGAATGGAGCGATCTTTCGCGAGAGTTCGTTGATCCCGCCATCATATTTCAGCTGACCGTGATGGATGATCAGGATTCGTTCGCACAAGGCTGTAACGTCGGCCATGTAATGGCTGGTGAGCAAAATCGTCGCGCCGGTACGTCGGTTGTATTCCCGCAAAAATTCACGAATGCGCGCCTGGCCTGTGATATCGAGTCCGATCGTAGGCTCGTCCAAGAACAACACTTTCGGACGGTGCAGCAGGCCGGCGGCAATCTCACACTTCATCCGTTCCCCGAGCGATAAATTGCGCACCGGCTTTTTCATCAACGGTTCCAGCTCGAGCAGCTCATCGAGTTCCTTGTAGGTTGCCTTGTATTGGTCATCGGGAAGGCGATAAATCGCTTGGTTGAGCAAAAATGAATCGGCTGCAGGAATATCCCATGACAAGCGGTTACGTTGTCCCATCACAAGAGTCATCGAACGCAAGTATTCGGGCAGCAGTTCCCAGGGTGTAAAGCCAAGCACACTTGCCTGACCGCCCGTTGGATGCAGCAAACCGGAAAGCATCTTGAGGGTGGTTGTTTTCCCTGCGCCGTTTGGACCCAGGAAACCGACAACTTCTCCCTGCGCGATCTTGAAGTCTACATTTTGCACTGCCTTTACATCTTTATATTTGCGCTTGAAAAAACTGCGCACGGCAGAGCCAAACCCTCCTTCACGTTCCGGTACCTGGTATGTTTTGCTTAGATTCTCTACGATGATGGTCTGTGGGGTCATGAAAATCGCTCCTCCGCGTGAGGAGCGATTTTATCATTAGTAGAACAGAAGTGCTAGAGATTGTTTATAAAGACGACACGCGGTACCAGATATCCACATTCACATTGATCGTCTTGCTGTGCTGGATATCCATGTTCAAGTTGGGCTCGTCGGCAACTTCGGCACGTCCCTTCATCATGAACGATTGTGCCGCGAAGGGGACCGGTGTCTCCTGATCGAAGATATTCTCCATGAAGTCGTACACGCCCAGGAGCTTGACCCCGAGAGACACGGCAACCTTTTCTGCTTTTGCCTTTCCCTTGGCGATCGCCGATTCCAATCCACGCTCACGCGCCTCGTCTTCCGGATACCTCCACTCGATCTGTTCGAGCGTGGCATTTTTTTGTTCGGCGACAATATCGAGCAATTCGGCGAGTTGATCGACTTTCTCTGTTTTAACCTTGAGACGATAAATCGCGCTCGATGACTTGAGCAATGTGCCGCTTGACGATTCGATGCGGACTCCCTGCAAATGGATGGCATCGGGACTCAGCCCAAAGCGGGTTAGCGCCTCGACGAGTTGACTCACTTCTCGCGCTTTCTTCATCGCCTCATTTCCGCTGACGATAGATGAGCCCTTAACAGTTACATATAAATTTGCGTGCGAGGCAAAGATCTCTTCTTTGTGAAATGCCGAGACTTTAATGGTATCGGGTTTGGATTCCATCTTTAGCTCTCCTTGATTGGTTACAGCTGGTCAATTTCGACTGGCGAATGATCGCGCGTGTCTCACGCCGACGTTAGGTCACCATCAATTTTTGCTTTGGATATTTCTCAAATCGCTTCTCTCTAACGACTTTGCGAATTCGATCGAATCCCTCCCAGATATTGGAGAAGGAGATGTACAACGGTGCAAACCCGAGACGGATATTATCGGGCTCGCGAAAGTCGGGGATCACGTTCATCTCTTCAATGAGGGCGCGGTTGATGCGGTAGCCTTCCTCGTGGCGGATACTGATGTGAGAGCCGCGCCAGGCTGAGTCACGCGGGGAGCCGAGCATAAAGCCTAACGGTGCCAGCAGTTCCCCGGTCAGGAAGGAGGCGTAGTCCGTCATCAAGATGGACTTAGAGCGCAGTGCATCTATGCCGGCTTGCAGAGTCGGTTCCAGGGCGGCTTCCATGGTGAGCAGGGAGAGCATCGGCTGGGTGCCGACAAGAAAACGCTGCGTGCCAGGGGCAGGCGTATATTGAAGATCAAAGTCGAAAGGATTCTTTTGTCCCCACCAGCCCCAGATCGGCGAGGAAAGTTTTTCCTGAATGTTTTTATTGACGTAAAAAAATGCGGGTGCGCCAGGTCCGCCGTTCAGATACTTATACGTACATCCGATCGCGAGATCAGCGTTGCAGACGTCGAGCGCGACCGGAACAGAGCCGACAGAGTGACTGAGATCCCAGAGCACCAGCGCACCGTGAGCGTGAGCGAGCTCGGTAATGCGCCGCATATCGTACATGTACCCGCTCTTAAACGTGACGTGGGATAGAGTGACGAGTGCTATGTTGTCGTCCATCGCGGATTCGAGCGTGGCGATATCGGGCGTGATGTCATTGTCACTTGCACCGACGAGAAGGATTTCGTGATGATTGCCTAGCGTTTGTTTGATCCCTTGCAGGATATAGAGGTCCGAGGGGAAGTTGAATGTATCGGTAATAATGCGCGTTCGAGTGGGCTGGAGCGTGAGAGCGGCAGTAGCAAGCTTGAAGAGGTTAATGGAAACCGTGTCGCCAACAAGGGTTTGTCCCGGTGCAGCACCGATGAGCCGACCGATCGTATCGCCCACGCGCGAGGGAGAGTCCCACCAACCTTTGTTCCAACCGCGAATTAAATCCGTTCCCCATTGCTCGTCCACAATTTGAGGCGCTTTCTCTTGCGCAGCTTTCGGTAAGATACCCAGAGAATTACCGTCAAGGTAAATCAGGCTGGGATCGTTGATCACAAATTGTTCGCGGTAAGAGGCGAGGGGATCTTGTGAGTCGAGTTGTTCAGCGAAGTCAAAAGTAGGATAAAAATCAGTCATATGCTTGTAGCCAGTGAAATGCGTGGCTAAGCTTTCTTCTGGATTTTACTCATGGCATATTCTGCCAATGCGGTGATGGTCAGCGATGGATTCACACCTGGATTAGCAGGCATGATTGAGCCGTCGACGATATACATGCCTTCATAATTATGTACCTCGAAGTTTTCGTTGACAACACCTTCACAGGCATCTTTTCCAATCGGGGCGCCGCCAAGGATGTGAGCAGTGGTCGGCAGTCCCAGTAGATTTTCTCCAAGCGACCCTAATGCAACCCCGTTGGTTCGTTTTGCAAAGTCACGCGTGAGCTCATGGGAGCCTTTCACTTGCGCATGGATCTTGTACCCCGGCTCTTCATCGGCAACCATGCCGCGACGGAAAAGAGTGAAGAAGCTTCGTCCCATGCGGAAGCGCATACGATTGTCCGCGTGCTGCATCACAAGCAGGATGGTCACATTGTGTGCCCAGCCCGGCAGGAGCAATGCTTGGGCGAAATCCATGGGATGCGTAAACGCCCAGCCAAAAAATTTCAGAATACGGACCGGCACGCTGACATCAGTGTCTATCAGCGGCGCGGCCAGAAAGCGCATAAGCGATGAGCCATCTGGATAACGGACCGGTTCCACGCGAGTGATCTCATCCTGGTTGTAAATGGAAGAGATGGCGACGCCCTCTGAATAATTGATATCAGACTTGCGAGCCATGCTTCCTAACAGAGCCTCTGAGTTGGTCCGCACCATGTGACCGAGTTTGTCGGAAAGGTTGGGTAGCGATTTCTTTACATCACGGAGGTTGAGCAGCAACTTCATTGTCCCGATCACGCCGGCTGAGAAGATGACATTGTTGGCATAGACGATCTGGTTGTGCTTCAGCAGGGAAGTGGAGGGTTGGTAGGTGATGCCGTAACGAGCGTTCGATGATTGACGGTGGACCGTCAACGGTGTAACATCGATGACTTCGACTTCAGACTTAACAACTGCTCCGTTCTTTTCGGCAAAATACAAATAATTCTTGGGCAGCGTATTTTTTGCATTGTGACGGCAGCCTACCATGCATCCCCCACAGTGTTTGCATCCCGCCCGGTCTGGACCTTCGCCGCCGAAGTACGGATCCGCAACTGTCACTCCTGCCTCGCCAAAATACGCGCCGACATCTGTAGCACGGAAGGTGTGTCCCATGCAGATCTCATTTGCCATTTGCCGGAGGATATGATCGGCTGTCCACAGCTTGGGATTGCGGGCCGCGCCGAGCATTCTTCTGGCCGTCTCGTAATGCGGTCTGAGTACTTCACCCCATTTGACGTTTTGATTCCAGGCCGCTGTCGCAAAAGTTGTCTCGGTTGGAATCTCGAGCACGTTGGCATATCCTAAACTCCCGCCGCCGACGCCGGCTCCATGCAGGACCATCACGCCTTTTAGGATGCTGACTTGTAAGATGCCATGTGCACGTAAGGCAGGCAGCCAGAGGTATTTCCAGAATTGCCAGTTGGATTTGGCAAAGTGCTTGTCTTCGAATCGTTTTCCTTTTTCCAGCACCAGCACGGAATATCCTTTTTCGATGAGTCTCATCGCGGAAACACTGCCCCCAAAGCCCGAACCGATGATCACATAATCGTAGTCCTGCTGCATCAACGCTGCCCTCCAAGGCGAGTTGAGATGATTATAACAACAGCCGCCAGCATTTGCTGGCGGCTGAAAGCTGAGTGCAGATAGCTTTCCACTATTCTCGCCTGCTCTTGGTCACAATTCGAATTGGTGTGCCCAGGAATCCATACTCGGCCCGAATTTGATTTTCGAGATAACGCAAGTAAGTGAAGTGCATAAGTCTCGGGTCATTGACATAGATCATAAAGGTCGGCGGGTCAGAGCGGACTTGGGTGCCGTAATACATTTTCAGCTGTCGCCCGGCATGAGATGGATGGGGATGATTGTCCTGCGCTTTATGAATGACTTCATTGATCCTGGATGTAGTCAGGCGCGCCAGGCGCTCCTCTTGCACGCGTAATGCCATCGGTAAGACTTGATCCACGCGTTGACCTGTTTTGGCAGAGATGAACAGTAAGGGAACATAATCCATAAAATTCAAATCGGCGCGGATCTTGCGCGTGAACTCTTCCATGGTGAAGGACGTCTTCTCGACTGAATCCCACTTGTTGACGATGACCACACATGATTTCCATTCATCGAGGATAAATCCGGCAATATGGGCATCCTGCGAGGTGATCCCTGTGGTCGCGTCGATCATCAGCAGAGCCACGTCGGCGCGCTCAATGGCTTTGAAGGAGCGCAAAACGCTGAATTGCTCCACACCGTGTTCGATCTTGCCGCGCTTGCGGATGCCAGCTGTATCGATCAAGGTGACTTCCAGTCCGTTGGCTTCGATCTTGGTATCGGTTGCATCGCGCGTCGTTCCGGGGATGGGGCTGACGATCGCACGCTCCTCGCCAACCAACTTGTTCAACAAACTGGATTTGCCCGCGTTCGGCTTGCCGACAATTGCAATCTTGATGCTTTCATCTTCCTCTTCGGCCTCCTGGGGAGGAAAAGCTGCCACGAGCGCATCGAGCAGATCACCGGTTCCGGTCCCGTGGACTGCAGAGACGGCGTATGGTTCGCCCAGCCCCAACTCATAGAATTGAGATGCCTCATCACGGCGTTCCCGGGCTTCTGCTTTATTAACTACGACAAAAATCGGCGGCCAGAATGTTCCGTCCTCCAGTTTCTTCTGTGAGCGGCGCAGAATATCAGCCACCTCAAGATCGGGAGTAGTCACCCCGGTCTGGCCATCGTTGACAAATAGGATCGCATCCGCTTCGTCAATGGCGACTTTCGCCTGTTGGCGAATCTCGTTGATGAAGTCAGCTGAGCCGATCGAAAGCGGCGCCCTGCCTCCGTGCGTGGGATCGATGCCGCCGGTGTCCACCACGTGAAAGACGCGGCCATTCCATTCGGCTTCCCCGAAGAGACGATCGCGTGTGGTGCCAGGCGTATCGTCGACAATCGCGAGACGCTCACCGACCAGGCGATTAAATAGTGTACTTTTTCCAACGTTGGGTCTGCCAACGAGTGCAACAATTGGTTTACTCATTTGAATATTCAGTTTCGCTTTAGGATGGTGCTCAATCTGGAAAGCTAGGGTCCTGGTGAAGCAGTAGGGATAGGTGTGGTTGTGCCTGGGACTGATATTACCACTTCTACCTTCCCAGGCAGAATCGATTCTACCGTCACATTTCCATCGATGGGGTCAACTTTCGGCTCCAGTTGGTAGGTACCAACATCCAAACCAGTTACGTCCACCGTGATATTTAGATCTTGTGGGACCAAGACATCGAGCACCGGCAAGGGACCCGAGACGATCACATCTACACTGCTTGGAAAAATCTCTGCCACGAGGCCCTCTTGCAAGCCAACAGTGGTAATGGGCAGGCTGTTCAACGTGATGCTAGTTTGAATGGGACTGATGCTCACCTGCACTTGGACTGTCTGCGCGCCGACCAAGGTAATGCCGCTAGGGAGGTTCAAGGAGAGCCGGGTGGAAATATCCTCCTTTGCATCCTGCAGGTCAAGGGGCTGAGTTTCCACAACGCCAGGCAAGGCATTGACCACCGCGGGATCGGCGCTTAATAACGTTACAACCGGTGGAAATACAGAAATACGTTCCAAACGATAGCCCGGCGCGACCTGTCCTTGCACAACAACGTTGACGGCGACATCGCGGTAACCACCCTGCAGGCTGATCGGAACAGTCACTTCAACAGCCTCCGGGTTGAGCGAGAGCCCGCGGATCACATTATTCTTTGTGTCAATGATTTGAATAGGAACCGATTCATTGATCGTTTCGCGAACACCATCGAGGCTCACCGTGACACGTGCCCGGTTCGCTTGGTCGAGCAGCGATTTCGGGCCGGCGATTGCAACCTCTTTTACTGCCAGTTCTGCATCTCCCGCCCGATAGCCTGGGGCAGGCTGTCCGTTCAGGGTAGGGGTTAAGGCGAGCATTTTCTGGGAATAGATTTCCAATCGAACCATTATCGTTTTTGGGTTTTGGAGAACGATCTGGGTCGGATGAACGCCCACCTGCACTTTGACAGGTACCTCGTGCTCACCCGCGCCGAGCCCCGACAAATCCAAAATGGCGCGCACGGTACTGGGCTGGCTGGCCAGCAGCTCACATACAGAACGAGGTGCGCGAATGCTGATGTCCATGTCGGTCGGGATTTCATTGGTAATGACAAGCGAAGGCTCCTGTCCAACGATTTCGATTGGGATCGACTTTGGAAAAGGGCACGCTTGATCGGGGTCGGCGGCTGAAACTGCCGAAACCCAAACGGCAATGCCGAGGACCAAGGCGAGCAAAAAGGTGCGGATGTTGGATGCCAGGCGCATGCTATTCATCCTTCCTTTTGAAAAGATATGGAAAAAAACGTTTGAGCCATACCTGCTGTGGCGTGGTCACATCCGGCCGGAAGAAGGCAGCTAGGATGTTCTCGAGTCGTTCTGGGTCGATGCGGCGAATCATTCGTCCCGCGTGAGAGATGGAGATCGAACCGCTCTGCTCCGAGACGACGACCGATACCGCGTCACTAACTTCACTGATCCCCAAAGCGGCGCGATGCCGAAGGCCCATCTGACGTTCGGGTGTGCGGTTTAGAACGCCGCTTGCCGAGAGAGGCATGACGCACGCAGCCGCGACAATCCGCTTTCCCGCGATAATGACCGCGCCATCATGCAACGGCGTATCGGGATAGAAAATTTGCAGCAATAATTCCGGCGTTACCATGGCACTCATCCGTACACCCGTCTCGATGTACTGGTCAAGACTATCCATGCGTTGGATGGCGATCAACGCGCCGTGCTGGCGCGCGGAGAGTCGCGCCGCGGCTTCCACGACGGCATGCAGAACTTGTTGCGTCTCTTCATAAGCCGTTTGATTTACCGGCGGGACGAATGTGCCGGCGCGCCCGAGTCGTTCGAGCGCACGGCGGATTTCTGGCGCGAAGATGACCGGGATGGAGAGCAGCAATGCCGGCAGCATACTTCGGATCAGCCAGGAAAAAGCGTGCAAGTCCACAAGCGTGGTCAACAACACAA
>DATHUN010000701.1:0-2619 GCA_035462205.1 Anaerolineales bacterium | reverse complement strand
ATTCGTCATACGCTCAGAAATTTCAATCTCTCGCGCTGGAAGAAGATCGGCATAGTCATGCTTGAAGCAATAGATCTCCGGCGGCTCTATGCCTACAATGGTCGCTTGCCGCGCCGGATCGAGCTCATTGACTGCATCCATGAGATTTGAGGCGTGTCGTCCTGCCTGTTGCAGGAAGCCCTTTGACAAGAAGGATGCGCCCGCACCGACGATAGATAAAACTTGAACATTAAAGCCAGCAGTGTGAAGTATATGGAGTGCAGCCTGTTCTACGTCCGGCTCGATATAGCGCGAGAACACATCTGACAAAAGGATCACCTTCCTTCGCTGCCTATCTCGTTGAGCCATCGAGACGAGCTTCGGCAAGCTTGTTTTCCTCTTTGCAAATTTTGGAAATGGACGTCGATCTGTGATACCTAAAGTTTTCGCAATCTGGTTTTTGAGTGGACGAAATTCAAGCAGAGCGTTCGAGACAGGGGCGACCGAGGCCGCCAGCCCCGCAATCACATGAAAATATCCAAAAAGATAATCCCGCCATTGTCGTGAATGTGTTTTGTAATATTCCGACTGGAAGGCAAACTTGAGCTTTGCCATATCCACACCGCTCGGGCATTCGGCCGTACAGCCTTTGCAAGCGAGACAGAGATCAAGCGCCTGGGCAACCGCTTCAACGTTTGCCTGGTCATAGGACGATAGGCCATGGGCAATAGACCTCCCATCCTCCGCAGTCCGTGGTCCACGGATCATGGCACGCAGCAAATTTGCCCTGCCCCGGGTCGAGTGCATCTCCTCACGCGTTGCCTGATACGATGGGCACATCACACCCGTATCTTTTCTGCATACTCCCTGGCCGTTGCATTGCTCGATGGCAACCTCCAACCCACCCTTGCTCACGAACGAAAGATTCGATTGCCAGCCCTGGGCTTTGTAATCTGCACCATAGCGAAGATTTGAATCCATCCTCTGTGCGCTGAGGATCTTGCCGGGGTTGAGCAAATTGTTCGGGTCAGCGGCCTGCTTCAAGGCGCGCATCGCTTCCACGAGCTCGGGACCCAGCGTCCGTTCGAGGAATTCGGAGCGCGCCAAACCGTCACCGTGCTCGCTGCTCATCGCACCGCCCAGCCGCAAGGTCAAAGCCAGGACGGCTTCGCTGATCGAACGCAGAGCGCTGACGCCGCGAGCCGTTTTCAGATCCAAGATCGGGCGGATATGCAGACATCCCGCCGAGGCGTGGGCATAAATTCCGCCTTCGGTTCCATGGGCGTGCAAAATCTCTTCGACCTCGCGCACAAATTCGCCCAGTCGATCGACCGGGATGGCGCAGTCCTCGATGAATGCCACCGGGCGGGCAGACTGCGGGCGCGAATCCAATAATCCCAGTCCTACTCTACGCACATTCCAAATGCGCGCCTGCTCTTCTTTGGATTCGGCAATAGTGATGACGTCTCCAATTCTGCGCGCCGCATCTTTCAAAGCCGACGGCTGGTCGCCACTGAATTCAACAACCAGCAGGGCTGCTGGATCTCCGACCACCCACCCCATCTGCCGCGCATAAGCCGGGACACTGCGCGCCTGGCGGATAATAAAGCGGGGAATTAATTCGACGGCTGATGGATGGTGAGTTAGCAACCGCGGTACATCGTCACACGCATCCGCGTTACTTTGGTACTGCAGCACAGTGAGAATCGTGTATCTGGGTTTTGCCACAAGGTTTACTCTGGCGCGTTGCAGGATTGCCAGTGTTCCCTCACTCCCGGCAAGCAATGGATGAAGGTTGAAGGAGGAAGGATGAATAGCCGGGTATTCTCCGGGCCATTGCGAAGGCTTGGATGCCGACCAGGGCAAGAGATAGTTCAAGCGATATCCGGCAGAATTCCGCCAGGTGCGGGGCCAGTGTTGGGCGATCGCATCGGCGTACTTCTCGCGGACCTGGACAGCGGCCGAGTAGAGATCAGAGATGAGAGGATTATCGAGCGTGCTTCTTCCGCCTAAGGTTCCAGTTGTCCCATCTGCCATAAGGACGTCTGCGGAAAGCAAGTGATCGGCAGTCATGCCGTACATGAGCGAGTGCGCGCCGGTGGCGTTATTGGCGATGACTCCTCCCATAGTAGCACGTTCCGCTGAGGCAGGATCCGGACCGAATAGCAAGCCGTGTTTGGCGACAGCAGTATTCAGCGTGGACAGGATAACCCCGGGCTCGACAAATGCGTAGTGCTCCTCTGGGTTAATTTCCAAAATATGGTCCAGCCAGCGCGAGCAGTCGAGAATAAGGGCATCTCCGATTGCCTGACCGGCGAGACTGGTCCCTGCCCCACGAGCCAGGATAGGAAGCTTATATTTCGCCGCCAATTCGACCGCAATCTGCAGGTCGTCCTGCGTTTTGGGGATGGCGACACCTTGCGGCTCGATCTGGTAAATGGAGGCGTCCGTGCTGTAAAGGATGCGTGCGGCGAGATCATTGCGGATCTCGCCGCTGAACTTTTTATTCAGCTCGTTGATGAAATCGGGCGAAAGAGGCATGAGATGATTTTAATTCAAAACTCTCATCAAAATAAACGCTAAATAAACGCGGGAATGTCATGATAGGACAATTCACAGTACCGATCATTTTGCAAGGAG
>DATHUN010000700.1:0-1601 GCA_035462205.1 Anaerolineales bacterium | reverse complement strand
TGGCATTAACCCTCGCCAAGCTCACTGGTGAGTGCTGGCGGGACAAGATAACGCGCTTTTATGCAACTACTTCGATGTAGTGGTATCCAAATTATATAACGCGGCTATGACTTATGAAACTCCAATTTGTAACATGCTGTGTTTCTGGCAAGTTACTTCTCACTATTCACTATCCACTGTATACTTCCTGCATGCCCCGCTACTTTACTCTTGAACAAGCGAACGAAACATTAGACCTCATCCGCCCGTTGATGGAGGACGTGCAGGCGATCCGCCGCAAAATCCTGGAAAGTCAGCCCGAAGCTTGGACCGCCATCGAAAAGTCCGTCGGGAATGGCGGCAACCGTGCTTTGAGCAATATGATCCAGGATTTCGAACAACTGGACCTGCTTGTCCATCGAATTCTGGAGACGGATGTCCTGATCAAGGATATTAACACCGGTCTGCTGGATTTTCCAGCCCTGCGAAACGGACACGAGGTTTATCTCTGCTGGCAATTTGGTGAAGAGGGCATTGCCTTCTGGCACGAAGTCGATGCCGGTTACGCCGGCCGCCAACCGATTGATACGTTTTAGATAAACCCCGATGGTCGAGTAGCCCGGGTGCACCCACGAGGGCATATCGAGACCATCAAGTAACCTGTTGATTTTCGTTAACGGGTGGTCTCCATACGTTTCGCACTCGACCACCTTTGATTTCCCAAAGGAGTTGCATGAACAAAGGTATTTTGAACGGTCTGGCAGCGTACGCGCTGTGGGGATTCTTTCCTATCTATTGGAAATTTCTGCATGAGGTCCCGGCGCTGCAGGTGATCGGACATCGCATCGGCTGGTCGTTTGTCCTGCTGGTGGGTATTCTGTTAGTAACCCGTCAATGGAACGCCTTCCGGGCAACCCTTACGCCCAAGGTGTTCGGCATTTATACCATCGCAGCCATCCTGCTGACGGTCAACTGGCTTGTTTACGTTTGGGGGGTTAATGCCGGCTTTATCGTCGAGACCAGTCTCGGTTATTTCATCAATCCCTTGCTGAGTGTGCTGCTCGGCGTGATCTTTCTGCGCGAGCGTTTGCGCCCGGTGCAGTGGGTTCCAGTCGGTATTGCCGCTATCGGCGTGATCTATCTGACGGCGGTCTATGGACGTTTGCCATGGATCGCTCTTTCGCTGGCGTTCTCCTTCGGCTTCTATGGCTTCGTCAAAAAACTGGCGCCACTCGGCTCGCTTTACGGGCTGACTCTCGAAACAGGCATTGCTTTCCCCTTTGCCCTGATCTATCTGCTGATCGCCGAGAGGAACGGCAGCAGTGCGTTCGCACATCAGGGTACCGCAACCACCATCCTGCTGATCGGCGCCGGCGCGGTGACGACGATTCCGCTTCTGATGTTCGCCTCCGCCGCGAAACAGATTCCGCTTTCGGTGGTCGGATTGCTGCAATACATCGCTCCCACAATTCAATTCTTGATCGGCGTGTTCCTCTACAAGGAACCGTTCGACCATGCCCACCTGATCGGCTTTGGCATCGTCTGGGTCGCCTTGGTGATCTTCTGGGCGGAAAACTATCTGGCGCACCGCCTGCCTGTCGAACCGATCCCGGAACTGGGAG
>DATHUN010000699.1:0-3262 GCA_035462205.1 Anaerolineales bacterium | reverse complement strand
AGATAGCCATCCCAGACAGGGTTTGAATAGCTGAGTCGTTGCTTTTTCACAATTAATTTCCTCATCCAGATGAATTTGGTCCTTATTTTAGTCGCTGTCCATAAATTTTACTGAGCTCGACGAATGTGACTTACGATTTTGTTTCATGAAACAAGCAGACTTGCGATCAGAAAAGAATGTGATTTTCTTCAAGAACAAAGTTTCTACTTGACTTCTGCCTCAATTGACATATAATTTTATAAAGCAAAACATAAAATTATGTTTTCAACTGGCACTCACCCGTTGACTACCAGCTTCCCAATCCCCTACGCCCGCATCCTGGAACTCCTTGCCGACGATCATAACCTCCAAAAATTGGAGGCAGTGACCAAGGCACTGGGCTCAGAAACGCGTCTGGAGATTTTGCGCTTTTTGAGCGCCCACACCTGCAGCGTGCTTGAAATCGCAGAAGCGCTGAACCTGCCTGCCTCCACCGCAACCTTGCATATTAATGTTCTTGAAAAAGCCGGGCTGATCCAAACCGACCTGCGTCCGGCAACGCGCGGCTTACAGAAGGTCTGTGCCCGCGCCTTTGACCGTATTGTGATCCAACTGCCGGCTGATATCGAGCGCCAGGAGAACGCGGTGGAAGTCTCGATGCCGATTGGGGCGTTCGTGAATGTCGATGTGACGCCGACTTGCGGACTGTTAGGGGAGCTTGGCATCATTGGCCAGCTGGATGATGCGGGGTCATTCTACGAACCCGAGCGCATTCATACCCAGTTGTTATGGTTCCGGCGCGGGTATATCGAATATCGCTTTCCGAATCGCCTGCCGCCGAATGTGCTCCAGGATGATATTGAAATCAGCTTTGAAGTTTGCTCCGAGGCGCCGTTACATCATGCCAATTGGCCCTCTGATATCACGGTATGGATCGGAAACATGGAAGTTGGCACTTGGACCAGCCCGGCCGACTTTGGAGGAGAACGCGGTGCACTGACGCCGGAATGGTGGGACACCCAAAATTCACAATATGGATTGCTCAAGGTGTGGAAAGTTACAAACCATGGCAGCTATGTCGATGGGATGCAGGTCTCTAAAGTGAGACTCGAGCATCTTACCTTGAGCCCTGGTGAGCCCATCCCTGTGCGGATAGGGATCAAGGGTGACGCCGCGAACGTAGGTGGCATCAATTTGTTTGGCAGTAAATTTGGCAATTATCCGCAGGACATTATCCTTAGGCAGCATTTCAAACGTGCTCCCAGATAATTTCAAGAGCAGGCGCCGTGCACTTCGAATTCCGGAAATTACCGATACGCAGTGTTCACGAAAGGAGGTGGTTCCGTCTCAAATAGAAAGTTTATCGTAGTCCTTCCCCACTGATGCTTCATCGATATAGCTTTCCCGTATGTTCGTCATACGGGTTCCTATGAAGATCGTCAAATTCAAACTAACTTACGAGGAGAAAAGATGAAACGTATCACCCGATATCTTCTTCCACTGATGATGGTGTTCAGCTTGCTGCTCACCGCCTGTGGCGGCGCCGCTACGCCTGCTGCGACTTCGGCGCCCGCCACCTCTGCGCCCGCAACCCAGGCAGCTACCGAAGCTCCCGCCGCAACAGAAGCACCTACCACAGCAGCCACCGAAGCGCCCGGCGCGACACAAGCTCCCGCGGGTACCATCGAGTGCCCCGCCGGCGTGGAAGGTACAGCCGTTGAAATGTGGAGTCCTTTCACGGGCCCCGATGGCGACGAAATGACCGCGCTGGCTGAGCGCTTCAACAGTGAGAATCCTTGCGGTATTACGGTCACACATACTGCCCAGCCCGATTATCAACAAAAGCTGGAGGCCGCGGCTGCCGCTGGTGGACTGCCGTCGATGACCGCTGTCCACGTAGTCCGCATCGCGGCATTAGTCTCCCGGAATGTGCTCAAACCATACGGACCGGAAGCCCTGGCTGTCCTGGGTGATGATTTCGGCAGCGATTTCCCGGAGGTACTCTGGAACGCTGGCGAAATTAAGGGCCAACGCTATTCCGTCCCGCTGGATGTTCACCCGCTGATCATGTTTTATAACAAGGATCTATTCGAGAAGGCCGGCATTGAAGCGCCCGGCAAAGAACCCTGGACGCGCGAGCAATTCGAAGATGCCCTGGCCAAACTCGAAGCCATCAATGTAACTCCGCTTTCTCTCGGTACCGCATTTCAGGCTGGGGCGCTATTTCAAGCGCTGATCCGCCAGTACGGCGGTTCTTTGACCGATCCGGAAGGCAAAACACCCACGTATAACTCAGATGCCGGCGTTAAGGCTCTAGAAAAGATCAAAGAATTGAGGGACAAATACACACCTGACGTCAGCGGCACAGGCGACCCGGAAGTTAACTTGTTCAAGGAAGGCAACGTGGGAATGGTTTTTCACGGTCCCTGGTGGATCTCCGATCTTGAGAAGCTAGACTTTGTCGGCTTTGCGCCGCTGCCCACGATCGGTGACCAGCCTGCTACCTGGGGTGGTTCCCACCATCTCGCCCTGACCACCGATGATCCCACCGTACAAGCCGCTGCTGCCGTGTGGATCAAATGGCTCTCCGACAATTCCGCCGGATGGGCCGCAGCGGGCCAGGTTCCAGCCCGACAGAGTGTCCGTGATGATCCCAACCTTGCCAGTGTGGCAGCCCCGATCGCAGAGGTTGCGGAATCTGCCAACATGGTCAAGTTCCCGATCGAGGCGGCTGGACTTGAGGGCGCCCTGTGGGATCAATTTGGACCTGTGATTGATTCTTATCTAGCCGGCGATGTAACTGATGCCAAGGCTGCCCTGGACGAGGCGGCTGCCAAGTCCCAGCAGGTAATGGAAGAGAACCTCTCCACGTATGGCGAATAGTTCATTTTGATTCGTAGCCGAGGAGGCGCAATCATGCCTCCTCGGCTTCTTTCCTTGAGCTCCCATCGCTCGAAAGGAGACCCCAGCATGGCCACAAAAGTCGAAGCCCTCAGTGTTCCTGCGACCCACAAAGCCCGCAAAAAGATATCCATCATCCCCTATCTTTTTATCGCGCCTCATTTGCTGTTCTTTACGGCATTTCTGATCTGGCCGTTCTTCTACGGAATTTATATCAGCCTGTTTAAGTTCGATTTCTTGCGCCCAGAAAAGAGACCCTTTGTTGGCTTGAAGAATTATGCCGAGCTGTTCAACCCAAAAAGTGTCCCGTTTGATGATTTCTGGAACGGGTTAAGCAACACAGGTGAATTCATCCTTTGGTCGGTACTGCCACTGGTTGGGA
>DATHUN010000698.1:0-2254 GCA_035462205.1 Anaerolineales bacterium | reverse complement strand
ATAAGCCTCCCAGTCGTCGCCACAAGCGATACTGGAAAGTTGCTGTCCTAGCGAACATCAAGGATGAATCCAAGCCGAAGCCAGACGGAGTTCCGCCCGACGCGTTCGCAGATTTCGATCATGTAGAAACAATTGATTCGATTCGTGCGGCGATCGAAACGGATGGCCATAAAACGGTTTTTATGCAGGCGGATGAGGAGCTTCCTTACACCTTAAAAGAGGAACAGCCGGATATTTGCTTCAATATCGCCGAAGGCTTAGGGGGTGACGCACGCGAAGCGCAGGTCCCCGCTCTGTTAGAGATGCTGCGGATTCCCTACACAGGATCGCGCGTGCTCGCCAACGGAATTTCCCTCGATAAAACACTGACCAAACGCATCTGGCGGGACCGACGTCTCCCGGTGGCTTCCTTTCAGGAATTCGCAGTCGGTGACGAGCCTCTGCGCGCCGAATTGGAATTTCCGCTCTTTGTCAAGCCAGCCCGTGAGGGGACCGGTATGGGCGTGGATATGAATGCCATCGTCAATAACGAGAAAGAACTACGCGAGCGCGCCGAATATATCATCAACACCTACCAGCAGCCCGCTCTCGTAGAAACTTTTTTGCCAGGGCGTGAGTTCACCGTTGGTATTCTAGGTCGGGCGGACGCAAAGCTGTATTCCCGTCATCCCGATTGGTACGAAAAAGACGGCTTCCACCGCTTTCCTATTCTCGAGCTGGACATGACCCGCTCGGTCACGCCAATGGTCTACAGCCAGGAGGCAAAATCAAAAGAGGTGGGTGAGGAAGGCGCACCCGGGTATTTTTGCCCCGCGAGCATTGAGCCCGAGCTTGAGAAGAAACTAAAATATTATGCCCTGCGCGCCCATTTGCTTCTGGGTGCGCTCGATGTTTCTCGCACCGATGTCCGTCTCGATGCCCAGGGTAACCCACGGGTCATGGAGATCAACACATTGCCTGGATTGACACCCAACTACAGCGATCTTTGTTTGCAATCTGCAGCAGAAGGCATTCGATATGAGGATCTGATCGTCGAAATTCTTTATCTTGGCGCATCCCGTTGGGGGATGGTAGAGCCGCGCGAGAGCGCGGTTGAAATGCAGAAGAAAAAGTAAGCGCGCCCGGTACATAAAAAAGGAGGCTTGTAAAACAAGCCTCCTTTGATTCTCGAAACTATTCGTTATGAAGCCACCACCTTGATATTGAACCGCTGCGAGGGAACGGTGTTACGTAAATAGTGCCAAAACAAAACATACATTTCAACCCCGCGCGCGGTCGTGATATCACCCAAATCGATCACGTGTCTCCAGCCAAACCACTCGCGGAGGCAGCGAACGACTGTCGCCTTGGCTTCGATGTCATTGCCACTCACAAAAACATCGGTCATCTCGGGCAGCTTGGCCGGGTCAGCAATCACATTGGCATTGATTGTATTGAGAGTTTTCACCACGTATGTTTCCGGAAAGGCGCGTTGGATCTGCTCGCCCAATGAATCGGTATTGCACACGGTCAGCTTCCATACGCCCTCGGAACGGTCGATTGGATTAGCTGTATCAATGAGAATCTTATTTCTTAGATTTTCCGCACCGGCCAGTTGCAGAGCATCCAATGACGCCATGCCTAATGTGCAATTAAAAATGATTTCCCCGAATGAGGCTGCATTCTGATATGTTCCATATAAGGCATGCTGCCCGGCATCCCGAGCCCAGGTAACAGAAGAAGGCTTGGCTTCTTCGCGCGACCCCAACATCACTTCATGACCGATTTGAACGAGCTTAGAACCGAGTGTTTGTGCAGTTACTCCCGAACCCAGTATGCCAATCTGCATAGGAACTCCTTATAGCGCTTTGAATTTCGTCTATGTCATTCTCCCGAAGACCGTCTCGCCCCGCACCTGTCCCTAACGGGAAGGTGTCAGGGATCGGGTTCGCGGCCCGAATGGGGACACCGCTTCGAGACTGTGTAAGGAGCCGCTAAGCGG
The DNA here is from genome assembly GCA_035462205.1 of Anaerolineales bacterium. Lineage (GTDB taxonomy): Bacteria > Chloroflexota > Anaerolineae > Anaerolineales > Villigracilaceae > Defluviilinea. The sequence goes on along the minus strand of DATHUN010000698.1, from coordinate 273 downwards.
CTCCTCAGAATCTCTTTTTGCTTGCCTGTCACTTCGTCTCGTAAACATGACATTCTGCATGCCGCCCGGTGCTCATGCGGCGGAGTGACATATCGCCTCACGATTATAAATCAGACCACAGATCTTGCCATCTTTTCCGGCGCAACTTACCCGCCAAAATCACCTTGCCCAAGTTCGTAGTGGCGAATCTTAACTACCGGTTTCGTCAGCTTAGTCTTGAGCCACTTCAGACGGAAAGTCTCCTCGCGCTCACGCTCCTCCAAGGAACTCACA
>DATHUN010000697.1:0-9422 GCA_035462205.1 Anaerolineales bacterium | reverse complement strand
CGTTGAATTCCAGTGAAATTGGACTGGTCACAACGAATGAAGAGTTGGGGCTACCCATCAAATCGAGAAAGACCTTAAACTTTGGATTCTCAGTAAAGCATTTGTCTTCGGCGGCTTTCTTGCTGGTGGGCAGGTTGGCATTGAAGCACATTTCTTCGGCGATGATGGCCGGTGACATCATCCATGCCAGTAGTTTCGCGGAAGCATCCTGATTCTTGGCATTGGCGGGGATGACGGCCACGGAGCCTGCCACCATGCCTGAGTTTGCCATCTCCGGGTGATCTGCGGGTGCTGGCAAGGGTGCAACGCCATAATTCAATTCGGGCTTGAATTTACTGATGAAATTTGGTCCCGTCTGCCATTCTCCGTCCACCATCATTGCCATCTTGCCGGTATAGAAAGGATAATCCGGTGACATATATTGATCGCCGAAGCCGGTGGAGAACGCCAACACTTTGTCATACCCATACTTCTGATAGAACTGTTGCTCCCAGGTCAGCGCATCAATCATCGCCTGGCTGTTTGCGGTCAGTTTCGTTCCGTCGTTGTTATACCAGAAGCCCCCAAACATGTGGGAGTACAGGTCGGTATGGCCCCAGGCTTGATCAGGGATAAAACCGATTTGTTCGATATTGCCATTGGCGTCAATCTTGGTCAATTTATCTGCGTAGTCGGCTAATTCCTCCAATGTTTTCGGCGGCGTGTTCGGATCGAGACCGGCAGCTTCAAACAAATCTTTATTCCAATATAAGGCGTAGATGTCTGTGCCCCAGGGCAGGCAATAGACTTTGTCACCATCCTTACACTGTTCCAGCGGTGCCGTGTAAATATCGTTCAGGTCGATTCCGCCTGTCTTGATCGCATCCGAAAGTTCGACGATCAAGCCTTCTTTGGCATAGGACTTTACCAAATCACCGCCGCCCAGGATCAAAATGTCCGGCGGTTCTGAGCCGGTCAGGGCAGGTAGAACTTTGTCATCCTCGACCGGCGCAGTCACGATGACCTTGACGTTATTGGCTTGCCCATACTTGTCAAACAGAGCTTGCAGTTGTTGGGGATTATCGCCCCAGGTGATCCAGACGTTGAGCTCTTTAGCTGCAGGTGCTGAAGTAGCAGCAGGCGGCTGTTGTGCGCCACACGCCGCCAATAGCATGGACGCAATGGCGAGCACAACTATCAATTTGAACAGATTGGTTTTCATTTACTCCTCCGAAAGTGTGAAATTCAATTTGGACACACGCGATCGATTCACTCTTGTGCTTTTCACCTCCTTATGAATGCAGGAATTCTTCTGCAAAACGGTCGGACAATGGAACTGTGCATCCACAGGACTCGCGGATGACAAGCTCGGTGCGCATCAATGTCAAAGCCTGTGCCGGCGCGCCTTTCATGAGGTGTACCAGCTGGCGGACAGCTTCGCGCCCCACTTCCTCGATCGGCGCGCGGACTGTGGTCAGCGCCGGGGAGAGGTAGCGGGCAAAAGGAACATCATCGAAACCGACCAAAGCTACATCTTCCGGAATGGGCCGTCCAGCCATCTTGAGGGCACGCATTGCACCAATTGCGGAGTCATCGTCCCCGGCGAAAATGGCGTCGAAGTTGACTCCATCGGAGAGCATTTGTTGAACTGTGGCAAAAGCTTTGTCCTCGTCAAATTCTCCCGAGGCGATTAAGCCGGAATCGAAATCTATCGAATGCGCTTCGAGTGCTTCGCGATAGCCGCGTTCGCGCCAAACAGAATCCTCATGACCTTCTGGTCCGCGCAAGTAAACAATTCGGCGGCGGCCATGCACTTCGATCAGATGATGAATGAGCATGGCAGCGCCGTCTTTATTCTCGATCGCGATTGCTGGGATGCGGAGCGAGTCGGGAGGCGTTTGGTGCAGAAGCACAATCGGAAAATTGATGTTGTGCAAACGATATACTTCACGATGGTCAAGACTATCCGTGAAAACCAACAAGCCGTCCGTATTGTGTTCCCCAAGGGGCCGGCGTGAGGGTCCTTCCTTTTTCGTCGAGTGGATCAATAGATCGTAGCCCGCCTCATACGCACCTGCCTCAATCCCTTTCAGCAGCGGGGGGAAAAATGCGCCGCTGATCTCAGACATGATCAACCCGATGGTGTGCGTCCGTTTGCTTGCGAGCACCCGCGCGGCATGACGGGGAACGAACTGAAGCTCTTCCATTGCAAGACGCACTTTCTCTGTTTTTTCAAGTTGGACGGGCGTTGTGCCATTCAAAACACGACTCACCGTGGCTATTGAAACCCCTGCATGGCGGGCGACGTCGGTTATCGTGGACGGACGGCTCTTGGCAGTCATTGAAAGCGTTTTCTGAAAGCGCTTTCAAGAGTATATAAATAATTATGTGATTCGTCAAGACATAGATTTCGTTTTGGTTAAAAAAATCAGTGACCTGCATCAGCAGGTCACTGTTGAGGAAATCTTCTACCTCGGATTGTCATTTGTGGGATTCACAGCGGGGTTCGTAGTAGTGTTCGTATACTTTTCCGGGTTCATTTCAAATATTGTTCGACAGCCCGGCGAGTCGAAGTAATAGGTCTGCGCTCCATATTCAAGCTTATCGGCGGCTGTTTCTGGCGTCACTTCCTTACCGCAAACGGGATCTACAAATGTTTCAGCCATAGTACGCTCCTTTCATAACGTGGTTAACGGCTGACGGCGCAGCGTGTTATCCCTGAGGAATCGCTAGAATTCATATCAGCGCGAAAACGGGACGGAACAGATCCGTCCCGTTGACTTGAGTGGGGTTAGCTAATCATCGGCAGCAGCCGTGGCGCTATCTGCCACTTCTGCTTTTTCCTGAGCAGGTTTGAAGACCAGGAAGATGGCGTTCACCACAATTCCTAGTACGGCGGCAGTGGCAATGGCGGGGAGGCCATTCGGGAAGATGCCAGGGATGGTCACCGGGATAAAACCGCCTGGGTAACCGATATTCCCGCCGATACCGACGATCATAATGATCGCGCCCACCGCCAGGTTGCGCGGATCGAACATACTGACCTTGTGTTCCTGCATGAGGGCGATGCCCTGCATCCCGATCACGCCGAACAGATAGATTGCCAGTCCACCACTGACCGCCAGAGGCACGGTTTGCACAAGCCCGGCCAGTTTACCGATAAATCCCAGCAGAATGGCGATCACGCCGGCTGAGATCAATGCCGGTCCGGAGTAGTTGCGGGTGATCGCCATGAGCGAATTGTTTTCGCCATAGTTGGTTCCAGCCGTGGAGCCGAGCAAACCCTTCATGGTGTCGTCGATGCCGTCCAGAATCAGGTTGAGCCCGATATTCTCGTCCAAATTGTAGCGCTCCCGGTCCATGTCATCGGCAAGGCGGTCCACGTAAAGACTGATCTGATACAAATGGGCAGTCGATTCGGGGACCGTGGCGATTGCCATGATGGCAATGCTGAAGATCGCAGTCCCCACCATCGCTCCGCTGAAGCTGGGGAACGTGAAATGCGGGAAGACAAACCAGGCTGCGTCTGCCAGCGGCTTGAATTGATCGGGATTGGGAGCGACAATCGCCGAGAAGATGTAGCCGACGATCGCGCCTAGCAGCACAGGAATCATCCCGAGGAAGCCGCGGTTCTGCAAATAGACTGAGAACATAACGGTGACGAGCAGGGTTACCAAGGACACGAGGAAGTTGGCGCTTGCCATTTGTCCGAGCGCGGCGAAGGCGAGCCCAAAGCCGATGATCGCCGCAACGGAACCGGTGACAATCGGTGGCAGCACCATGTCGATCTTATCCTTGCCAAGCGCGCGGATGATGAGGCCGATCACGATGTTGAAGAGACCGGTCACGACGATACCGGCCTGCATGGTGCTAAGGACTTCATCCGGAACAGGCACACCGAATTGAGGCAGGCTGCCGGTCATCTGCTGGGCAATTGCCAGATAAGCGGCGATATAACTAAAGCTGGAACCGTAAAAGAGCGGGATAAACTTTCCGATTCGCCACTTGGCGAGCAACAAAGCGACTATCGTTCCAACTCCTGAAATCGTCAACACAGTGCCAACATGGAATCCGCACAGCGCCGCTACCAGGACGGTGGCGGGGAACATCGTCAATACATGCTGAAAGCCCAATAGGACAAGCTGACCAGTGGGTGGACGATCATTGGGCAAATAACCTACGACAGTATTTCTAGCCATTGCATACTCCTCTCTTTATTTCTCTTTGGATGGTCTTGTTAACGTACTCAATCAGTGGTTTAGTTTTGCTCAAGCCTATGCATTCACCTCCTGATAAAAAAATCGTCATGCAGCGCATGACGAAAAAAGCGAACCTCCGATGGGCTCGAAGTCTCGAGATTGATAAAGTGGATGAAATCGGTGAGATTTGCAGCCAATCCATACTACCGATAGTAACCCCATTATTTCGAGAAAGATGTGTCGTTTATCAAATTTGTACCTATGGCTCCTGACGGATTTGCTTAAGATATAATTCTTTTGCAGACCAAGGTTATCAAAATCAGAACCATGGGATTGCAAACGTGTTTTCTTCATAAATAGCTCAGATCCTAGAGGAGAGTCTGATGTTGCTAAAAGGCGATGTTTCGATTCATGCACCACGAAAAAAGGTGTGGGATTTTCTGACGGATCCGAACCAGTTGGGACAGTGTGTGCCGGGCGTGGAAAAGATCGAAATCATCGAGCCCAATCAGAAGTATCGCGGGGTGGTATCGGTTGGCTTGGGAGGCGTAAAGGCGCGTTTCAACGGGGAAGTCAACGTGCTTGAACTCAATGAACCTAATCATGCAAAATTAAAAGCGCACGGCACTGCCACCGGAACGGCTGCTGACGTGTTGAGTGAAATGTCGTTGAGCGATGGGACCGATGGCAATACGCTTGTGCACTGGACCGCCGATGTCAATATCTCGGGTCAATTGGCAAGCCTGGCTGCGCGACTCATGCTGCCGGTTTCTCAAAAGCTGTCGGAGCAATTCTACGACGAAGTACGCAAACGGATCGAGACCGCCGGATAAATACGAGATGCGCGATATTCTTCCGGATCTCGAAGGCTGGCTCGCCCAGGGTAAGCAGATTGCTCTGGCAACTGTCGTCCAAACCTGGGGATCATCGCCGCGTCGCGCCGGATCGAAGATGGCGATTGCCTCCGATGGGCGGTTCGCCGGCTCGGTTAGTGGCGGATGTGTGGAGAACGCGGTCATCGAAGCCGCGCAGGATGTGATTCAAACCGGTCAAGCGCGGCTCATGCATTTTGGCGTGGCCGATGAAACCGCCTGGGAAGTGGGTCTCGCCTGTGGGGGAAGTGTTGAGGTTTTTGTTCAGCCGCTCAACGAAGTCTTTTTCGATGTTCTACGCGCCGCATGGACGGCGGAGAGCCTATCTGTTCATGGTACATTCATCCGCGGCTCCGACGCGCAACTGGGACGAGAATTCCTAATTCAAGAAGATGGAAGTTTGATCGGCAATGATCATGCTTCAAAAGATATTCTGGAGCTCGCAAAAGAAACCCTCGGCCAAGGGAAATCCCGGCGTGTGGCGTTGGACCACGAAACGGAAATTTTTCTCGAATTGGTTGCTCCTCCGCCAACATTAATTGCGGTGGGTGGAGTTCATATCACCGTCGCGTTGGTCTCCCTGGCGAAGACGATGGGCTTTCGCACGGTGCTCATTGATCCACGCGCGGTGTGGGGCAATCAGGAGCGATTTCCGAATGTTGACCAGCTCATCCAGGCTTGGATACCGGATGCATTTCAGCGGGTGAAAATCACGAGCTCCACCGCGGTTGTTATGCTTACCCATGACCCCAAATTGGACGATCCCGCCCTGAAGATTGCGTTGAAGGGTCCCGCATTCTATATTGGTGCGCTAGGAAGCAAAACGACAAATGCAAAGCGGCGGGAACGATTGCTGGACGATGGATTGAGCGAGTCACAACTGTCCCGTTTGCACGCGCCTATCGGCCTGGACATTGGCGCGGAAACGCCCGAGGAAATTGCCCTGGCAATTATGGCTGAGGTCGTGGAAGCTTATCGCAGGCGGGAACAGCCTGAAGCGCAGAATGCGGCGAATCCGGTCTCCAATCACTAGTCTCTTGCCAAGGAGACTCTACGAGGATGGTACAAGTTACCGATGAAACCAGCTCCCTTTGAGTATCACGCCCCTGCTTCCATTGAAGAAGCCTTGGCATTCGTACGTGACTTGGGGGATGAGGCAAAACTGCTCGCCGGCGGACAAAGCCTGGTGCCCGCGATGAATTTTCGTATTGTCCAGCCTGCCGCCCTGATCGATTTGAATCGAATCAAAGAGCTGGATTATCTGCGACAGGATGAAAACTGTCTGCACATCGGCGCGATGACGCGTGAACGTACCCTCGAATTCGATCCCATGCTCGCCGAGAAATTCCCACTGTTGAATGAAGCTATGCAATATGTTGCTCATCCGCAGATTCGTAACCGCGGCACGATTGGCGGAAGCCTTGCCAATGCCGATCCCGCTGCTGAACTGCCCGTATTGATGCTTGCACTGGATGCTCGTATGAAGATCCGCAGCGCGGATGCGGAGCGTTGGGTGGAGGCACACAACTTTTTTTCAGGAATGTTTACGACCGATCTTGGGCCCAGCGAAATGCTGATCGAAATTGAACTGCCATCCCAACCCGCCCGCACGGGGTGGTCCTTTATGGAAGTTGCACCGCGAGCAGGGGATTATGCCTTGATGGGCGTCGCCGCACTGGTGACATTGGATGAGCAGGGCAAGTGCGAATCTGGGAAGCTTGTTTATTTGAACGCCGGCGATGGTCCGGTCGATGCAAAGGATGCGGCAAATCTTTTGCAGGATGAAATTATCAGCGATGAGTTGATCGATAATGTCGCGGTGATGGCAAGCGAGCAGGAAATTCACCCGTTTGGAAACATTCACGCCTCGCCCGAATTTCAACGTCATCTTGCCAAAGTGCTGACCAAGCGTGCTTTGCAGCAAGCGATCTTGCGCGCAGGAGAATTGCAATGACGCAGTCCACCCCCATAAGCGTCGCCGTCAACGGCCAACAATACAGCCGTGCTGTGGAACCGCGTCTATTGCTCAGTGATTTTCTGCGTCACGAGCTGGGACTCACCGGAACGCATGTCGGCTGTGAACACGGCGTCTGTGGCGCCTGCACGGTTCTCTTCGACGGTGAGTCAGCACGTTCGTGCTTGATGTTCGCTGTGCAGGCAGATGGTCACGAGATCACCACGGTGGAGGGCTTGGCACCCAGCACCGATCAATTACATTTAATTCAGCAATCCTTTTGGGAAGCCCATGGACTTCAATGTGGGTACTGCACGCCTGGTATTTTGATGACCTTGGTTCCCTTCTTAAAGCAAAACCCTAACCCTACGGAGGATGAGATTCGCCATGCGCTCTCCGGCAACTTATGTCGCTGTACCGGCTATCAACATATTGTCGATGCAGTCAAGCTGGCAGCGGAAAGAATGAGGGCATAAATAGTAAGCATGATGCGCTATTCATTAATTGAAGAATTGCGTTCAGGACAATCGCTGCTTCCCGAATACCTCGCTCAAGTAGAAGCACGATTTAGGGAACACGAGCCATCTATTAATGCGTTCCTTCCTGAGGAGGAGCGCTTTACACGCCTATCCGATGAGGCAGAGACTTTAATCCTTGCCTATCCAGATTTGATCAAACGACCATTGTTATTTGGGGCATTAGTGGGTGTCAAAGACATTTTTCATGTAGAGGGATTTACAACCCAGGCAGGCAGCCAGTTGCCCGCCGAAGTATTCCAAGGCACGCAAGCAGAAAGTGTCACGCGCTTGAAAAGTGCCGGCGCGCTGATACTGGGTAAAACGGTCACAACAGAATTTGCCTATTTTTCTCCCGGTCCCACACGCAATCCCCGCAACTTGGAACATACACCGGGCGGCTCGAGCAGCGGATCTGCGGCCGCGGTCGCGGCCGGATTTTGTCACCTCGCCTTAGGGACTCAGACGATTGGCTCGATCATTCGTCCCGCATCCTTTTGTGGCGTCGTTGGGCTGAAGCCAACTTATGACCGTATCTCACGAGAGGGTGTTATTCCGCTTTCGCCCTCCCTCGATCATGTGGGCTTTTTTACATCCGATGTCGAAACGGCAATCGCTGCAGCGCGCGTGCTGTATCAGGATTGGAATGAGCCAACGCAGCCATTGAATAAACCCAGGCTTGGCATCCCGGAAGGTTCTTACCTGCAAAGTGCGTCACCAGAGCGCCTGTCAAATTTTGAGAACATCTGCAAAGTACTTGAAAGCGTGGGATATCAAATTGAACATGTGCAAATCTTGTCAGACTTTACGGACATCCGCGACCGCAATCAAGTGATTCTGGCGGCAGAAGCGGCAAAGGTGCATCAGGATTGGTTCAACCAATTTGGAAATCTTTATTCCCCAAAATTTACCGAGCTCATTCAGCGCGGTCAAAACATAACCGATGACCAGTTACAAGAGGCGTTAGCCGCCCGCGTTACTTTCCGCACAGATATGGAGCATGCCTTTATAGACCACAATATAGATCTTTGGATTTGCCCTTCGACAGTCGGCCCTGCGCCAAAAGGATTGGAGAGTACCGGAGATCCGATCATGAATCTACCTTGGACGCAAGCGGGCCTTCCTGTAATCAATTTACCAGCGGGGAAAAGTGAAGCGAGTTTACCTTTAGGTTTACAAGTAATCGCTAGCTGGTACCAAGATGAATCCTTACTGTTCTGGGCGAAAGATTTGGAAAAGGCTTTATCGAATCTATGAATATCACAAAGTATGAGGTTCGCCGCGGTTCCTATTATGACTCGGTTGTACTCATGCAGCTGCAACGCGGCCTCTCGGGCTTGCCAGGCGTGATTGATGCTGGTGTGGTGATGGCAACACAGGCAAATTGCGATTTGTTATCAGCGAACAATCTCCTGCCGGATGCCATTGCCGCCAGCCCCGATGATCTGCTGATCGTTGTCAAAGCCGATTCGGACGAGACCGCGAAAGCAGCCATGGCGCAGATCGATATTTTGCTTTTGCGCCGCAAAGCCACTGGTTCTCAAGATTTCCGCCCGCGTAGTTTGAGCGCCGCGATAAGACAATTGCCAGATGCAAATTGGGTACTGGTCTCCGTTCCGGGCCGCTATGCAGCCAGCGTGGCGCGCGAAGCGCTTTCGCTTCACAAACATGTTTTCTTATATAGTGACAATGTTTCTCTCGAAGACGAAATCTCTCTAAAGACGACCGCCCGTGAAAAAGGACTCCTGGTGATGGGACCCGATTGCGGGACGGCGATCATCAACGGCATCGGCTTGGGATTTGCAAACCGCGTCCGCCGTGGACCGATCGGGCTGGTCGGCGCTTCCGGAACCGGGCTGCAGGCTGTGACGACTCATATCCACAACCTGGGTGGGGGCATCTC
>DATHUN010000696.1:0-14974 GCA_035462205.1 Anaerolineales bacterium | reverse complement strand
ATGGAGCTTATCAATGTTATACGGGCGCGGACTTTATATTACAGGTCACTGCGGTTGCAAGCTTCTCCCAGCGCTGCAAAGGCAACATACTGCTAGGTGTCGCTTCAGGCGTAGACTCTTCCGTCGGCTGGACGGGAATGGTTAAGATATTCTGTCGATAATAATAGTATCCAGCTGCGATCAAGATCGCACAGCAACAAACTGAAATAAGTGCCACGATGAGAATGGTGTAGGGCGTCCGATTCTTGCGCGCAGGTGCATTCAAGTCAGCTTGGGGTGATTCCATTTCTCCTCCAGAACTAAAGTTTTGGCGATTATACCCTTCACGAGCATGATAGAAAGCAAACGGAGCAGGAAATATCCTGCTCCGTTATAGGAGAATCGCGGTGCGGGATGCCAGCCCGCCCTATGGAAATATTATTTATCGTTCAGCGCCGCGACGCCGGGTAATTCTTTTCCTTCGAGGAATTCGAGCGAGGCACCACCACCAGTGGAGACATGAGTCATCTGCTTGGCGACTCCCGCCTTCTTGACCGCGCTGGCCGAATCACCGCCGCCGATCACAGTTGTTGCGCCGGATTCTGCTAAGAGTCTTGCAAGCGCGAATGTACCTTCGGCGAACTTTGGCATTTCAAAGACACCGACTGGTCCATTCCAGACAATGAGCTTGGCACCTTGCAACTCGCGCCGATACAGCTCGAGCGTCTTCGGACCAACGTCCATCATGCGCCAGCCAGCGGGGATTTTGTCCACGTCGACAACTTGCGTATTGGCTTCAGCATCGAACTTATCGGCAATGACCGCGTCGACAGGCAAAATCAGCTTCGCACTGGATTTTTCCATGATCGATTTCGCCGTCTCGATGGAGGCCTGCTCGACAAGGCTATCCTGCATGTTGTAGCCTTTGGCCGCAAGAAACGTATTCGCCATACCGCCGCCGATGATCAACTTATCTGCTTTGGAAAGCAAGGTCTCGACAACGTTGATCTTATCGCTGATCTTTGCGCCACCAAGGATGGCAATGTAGGGGTGCTCCGGATTTGCCACGGCGCGCCCAAGATATTCCAATTCCTGTTCCATTAAAAAGCCGGAGACGGCGGGTAGAAAACGCGCAATGCCCTCTGTGGAGGAATGAGCACGATGAGCAGAACCGAAAGCATCATTTACATACACATCAGCGAGCGAAGCCATTTGCTTTGCCAGCTCGAGATCATTTTTTTCTTCGCCTTTATGAAAGCGCGTATTCTCGAGCAGGAGCACTTCCCCGGGTTTAAGCTCTTTTGCCATCGCTTCGACTTCAGGACCCACCGTATCGGGAGCCATCTTCACGGGAACACCCAACAGCGACGCCAACACTTCCGCAGCGGGCTTCAAGCTGAACTCGGGATCGGGACCGCCTTTCGGTCGCCCCAGATGACTCGCCAAAATGAGGGAAGCGCCCTGGTCCAACACGTACTTGATCGTCGGCAACGAGGCGCGAATGCGTTTATCGTCGGTGACTTTACCATCCTGCATGGGCACGTTGAAGTCGACGCGCATGAAGACGCGCTTGCCCTGCAAGTCAATATCTTTTACAGTTTTTTTGTTCATGGAATTTTATTGAAAAAGTAGGGGCGGGCTGCAGCCCACCCCTCGAGATATTACAAAGATTTTGCCATCAACGCTGTGAGGTCGGCTGTGCGGCAAGCATAGCCCCATTCATTATCGTACCATGCAACAACTTTCACCATGTTGCCCAGGACCAGTGTGTCCATCGAGCTGAATACGCTGGACAAGTTGGTGCCTTTCAGATCGCTGGAGACCAGCGGTTCGTCGGTCACGCCGAGAATACCTTTCATTGGACCTTCGGCATATTCGAGCATAGCGTCACGGATTTCACCTTGCGTTGCTTCCTTCTTCAGAACAGCGGTGAAATCCACAACGGAGACGGTAGGCGTCGGGACGCGGAATGCCATACCGCCGAATTTGCCCTTCAGCTCGGGGATCACCAGACCAACGGCCTTCGCCGCGCCCGTCTCGGACGGGATAATGTTTTCAGCAGCAGCGCGCGCATCACGCAGATCACTGGCGCCCATATCAAGCAAGCGCTGTGAGTTAGTGTAGGAGTGAACCGTCGTCAGCAGGCCCTTGTCGATGCCGAACGCATCGTTCAACACCTTGGCAACCGGTGCAAGGCCATTGGTGGTGCAGGAAGCGTTCGAGACCACATGGTGATTGGCAGGATCGTATTTATCCTGGTTGACGCCCAATACGATCGTGATGTCTTCATTTTTTCCGGGCGCGGAAATAATCACCTTCTTTGCACCACCCGAGTTGATGTGGGCAATGGCTTTGTTCTTGTCACGGAACAAGCCCGTGCACTCGATGACGATATCGACGCCCATGTCTTTCCATTTGATCGCGCCGGGATCCTTCTCTGCAGTGACGGTGACTTGCTTGCCATCCACCAGGAGGTGACCATCTTGGGCTTCCACGGTGCCGGCATATTGTCCATAAGTGGAATCATATTTCAACAGGTGCGCATTTGTGGCGGCATCGTATAAGTCGTTCACCGCAACAACTTCGAGTTCTTCCGGGTGGCGCTGTTTGATCGTTCGATAGACCAAACGCCCAATCCGTCCAAATCCATTAATACCAACTTTGACTGTCATTTCAAACCTCCGAAAGGATATTTTATGAAACCTCTTGCATCAGCGATCCTTGTTCTCAGGAGAACCATCCATCGCCACAAGCAGGTCTTAAATTTGCTTGGATAAGCAAACGTTCTGACTAAATCAAACTCTCTTGTGATTAAGATTACAAAAGGATTTTATCACAGAGAGTCATGCAAGTAATATTGTTACTGTCATAAGCTACACGACAAACATAGAGTATTTCGTCAGGGAATGCGGCGACAAAAACCTATTCAGTTTCACTCCAATGGACCCGTATATTCCTCCAGCAGTTGGATCAGCGTTGCGGCGAGCTTGTTGGAGTCATGACGCCATGGGAACTCTTCATCCGAGAGATTGGTAGTGTAGGTGCGCGGATCAGCTAATGTTTCATCGTCTGCACGTACAAATTGCGAGCCTTCGTCCAGTTGGCCTTCGTAATTATCGTTGCATAGAATTACATGGAACAGGTCATTGCCCACATGCTCTTCCAGAGCGCGTACATGATCGTAGCACGTGTATACATCCGTCTCGCCGGATTGCGTGGCAATATTGCAGACATAGACTTTCAGCGCCCGGCTGGCACGGATCGCGCCAAGCAGGTCGGGCACCAGCAAGTTCGGCAAGAGGCTCGTGTATAAACTTCCCGGACCGATCACGATGAGATCCGCATTCAGGACAGCCTTTAACGTGGGCGGGAATGCAGGCGCGTCGTTCGGTTCGAGCCAGACGCGCCGCACACGACCGGCCATTTTCGGAATGCGACTCTCTCCCTGGACGCGGACCTGATTCAGCGAATGAGGCAGAACCATATCGGCGATGAGTCTGACATCATGCAGCGTGGCAGGGAGCACACGTCCACTGACGGAAAGCACCTTGCCCGATTCTGCAATGGCGGATTCAAAGCTGCCGGTGATATCTGCCAGGGCAGTGATGAACAGGTTGCCAAAGGAATGACCGTCTAATTCTCCAGCGCCACTGAAACGATACCTGAATAACTGCGTGAGCATCTGCTCATCGTTCGATAAGGCTGCCAGGCAATTACGAATATCCCCCGGTGGAAGAATGCCAAAGCTTTCGCGCAAGCGTCCCGAGGAACCGCCGTCATCTGCAACAGTGACAATCGCCGTCAGTTTGCTGGTATATACCTTCAATCCGCGCAACAGGGTAGCGAGGCCGTGTCCACCACCAATCGCAACGATGCGCGGTCCACGCTTGCGGAGCTGGTAACTGGTCAGTTCATCCACCACCGCGCGGCCCGGACGGATAAACGGGCGCAGCAGTGAGGCGTTGAGGCGCAGCATCCCATAGCTGACCAGGGCAATCCCAAGGCCGGCGAAGATCAGTACACGCAGCACGGGCGGCAGAAAGCGCAGCGACGCGTAGGTTAAGATCGTCAGGAGTAAATTATTTGTCGATTGCGCCCGGTAAATCTCGAGCACTAAGATCGCCAGCCCCACCCCCAACATCGTGATTCCCAGCAAAATCAGCAGGAACCAGCGCTTGACGCCCAAACCGGGCTGGAACCAACGAGCCAGGTCGCGGAGGTGTTGAAAAAATCGTTCCATTAAGTTCATAAAATGAGTGTAGCAGGGAGAAAGATAAGAGTCAACATATCGCTCCTTATGGAATTTTAACGAGGAATAGGCGATTACCTCGTATACAGGAGGCGTTAAGGTGCCTGGGTTATAATAAGAGTTATGAGCAGCATCGTAGCCGTAGACATCGGCGGGACGCACATCCGTGCCGCCGCATATGAACCAGGCAGTATTACGCCGCTCTATCACCAGCGCACGCGCTCTCATGGGAATGAATCCGGCGTATTTAACCGTCTCGTACAGACCATCGAATCGGTGTGGCAGACAGGTGAAGTCGATGCGATTGGGATTGCCTCGCCTGGCCCGCTGGACCCGTATACCGGGACGATCCTCGACACGCCGAATATTCCCGAATGGGAAAACTTTCCGCTCGGACCCAAGCTTTCTGAGCGTTTCGGCGTCCCCGTCTACTTAGATAATGATGCGAATATGGCCGGGCTGGCAGAGTGGCAGTATGGCGCTGGCAAGGGACACAATGATCTCGTGTATCTCACAATCAGCACCGGCATCGGCGGCGGTGTGATCAGCAGCGGACACCTGCTGCAGGGATTTCGTGGCATGGGCGGCGAGTTAGGGCACATGACCATCGATCCGAATGGACCGCTGTGCGGCTGTGGTCAACATGGGCATGCAGAGTCATTCTCCTCGGGACCCGCGATCGCACGCTACGTTTGTGAGCAGATCGAAGCCGGACAGCCATCCACGCTCTCGGCGCAGACTCAGCTGTCTGCGGCACAGGTAGCAGATGCCGCCATCCAGGGCGATGCACTGGCGATATCCGCTTTCGAGCGGGCCGGCTATTATTTGGGTATCGCCGTGGCAAATTACCTTGCCATCTTCGATCCGTCCATTTTGATCTTTGGCGGTGGCGTATCGCAATCTGGCGAATTATTGTTCAAGCCCTTCCGCGCGAGCCTGCAAAAGCATGTTTTCCATCCTCATTATCTGGATGATCTCATGATCACCAAAGCGGCACTTGGCGACGATGCGGGCTTGTTAGGCGCGCTGGCTTTGGCAAGATTGGCGCTTAGTCAATCCAGAGTTTAGAAGTTATGAAAAAGTACGCGTTCGTATTCCTGCCGCCTGCATGGCTGGCAACAAAGTGGTGGACAGCAGATAGGGCACAAGTTGATTCCTGTTAATTGAATCAATTTCGGCTTGGAAAGCCGCGTAATGTCGCTGCGTGCAACGGCAGACATCACGAAACGTACCCCTTGTGTTGAACAAAACACAGGCAACATCTGCAATCGAAATCAAGGAGTCTCACATGCTTAAATTAAATGTGCCGGGTCCCAAGGCCCTGGCGCTTATCGAACGTGACAAGAAAGTGGTCTCGTCATCCTATCCACGCGGCTATCCATTCGTGATGGATCACGGCCGAGGCGTAGAGGTCTGGGATCCGGATGGCAACCGTTTTATCGACTTTATGGCGGGGATTGCCGTGCTCTCCACAGGGCATGCCAACCCGCGCGTCGTCCGAGCCGTCCAAAACGCGGCGGAAAAATTCCTCCATATTTCATCGGATTTTTATCATGAGGGCTGGGTCTGTCTCAGTGAAAAATTGGACGCCATCGCGCCGTTCCAGGAAAACGCCCGAACCTTCTTGACGAACTCGGGAACCGAAGCGGTAGAAACAGCCATCAAGCTGGCAAAATATCATACCAAGCGTCACAACTTTATTGGTTTTTTTGGCGCTTTCCACGGGCGCACAATGGGATCGGTAGCATTCACCGCCAGCAAGCCACACTACCACCGTGGCTTTTATCCGCTCATGCCGGGCGTGACGCATGTCCCCTTCCCCGATCCATATCGCCCGATCCTCGAGCGCACACCAGGTGAAGATTATGGGGAAAGAGTAGTCCGTTTTATTGAAGAGGAAATCTTTGGACACAATGTGCCTGGTGATGAGATTGCCGGCATCCTGGTAGAACCGATCCAAGGCGAGGGCGGATACATTGTCCCGCCGGACGGATTCTTCCCGGCCCTGCGCAAGCTTTGTGATAAATACGGGATCCTGCTGATCGCCGACGAAGTCCAAAGTGGGATGGGACGCACTGGCAAATGGTGGGCAATCGAACATTTTGGCGTCGAGCCCGATATTATCACCTCGGCAAAAGGCATTGCGTCAGGACTTCCGCTGGGGGCATGTATCGCCCGCGAATCGGTAATGACCTGGCCCAAAGGCACGCATGGAAATACGTATGGCGGTAATCCGCTTGCGTGTGCCGCCGCGATCGCAACCGTTGAATTGCTCGAGGAAGGATATCTTGCCAATGCCGAGGAGGTCGGTCAATATGCCATGGATTGCCTGGCAGAGATTCAGGCACGCCACTCATCGATCGGCGATGTGCGTGGCAAAGGACTCATGATCGGTGTGGAATTTGTCAAGGATAAAAACACCAGAGAGCCCAATGAGGAAATCCGCAACATGGTCGAGCATGCCGGTTTTGAGCACGGTTTGCTGTTGCTAGGCTGCGGCAAATCGGTGATTCGGCTGGCACCGCCGCTCTGCATTACCAAACAGGAAGTGGATGAAGGTATGGAGATTTTCGAAGAAGTCGTCTCTTCTGCAGAGAAACAGCAAGGAATGAGATAGCCAACTAAAAAAAATCGCCTCCAGTCTTGGAGGCGATTTTTTGTTGCTCTTGTGAGGATTACTCATCCCATTGCACGTCGACCAGGATCGCACGTACAACTACGCGGTTGAGGTAGGTTTGGGTCTTTTCGTCATAGTCCTTACAGGTCACCAGCGTTAGCCAGGGCTTCTCTTCATGCTTCATGACCGATTGATCGTTGGAGGCTACAACAGCGTTGGTCTGCACGTCGAAGATGTACTTCTGCCCATAGGCGTGGACGATGATCTTCTCGCCAAACTTCATTCTGTTCAGGTTGACGAATGGACCTGGCAAACCGCTTGCCAGGTAAACGTGCCCGGTGAGCACGCTGTTGCCTTTCCAGGAGGGGAAGGCGCTTCCTTCCAACCATCCGGCCTGCTCATCGAGCCAGGCGACATTCCAAGTCCCATCGCGTTTCGGCACACCGACGATCGGAATCTTGATGCCCAGGCTGGGAATCTCGAGGGTCACATCGCCCGTTGCCAGGTAGGACTCTTTGACAACATGGCTCATGTCCGTCACCACACCCGCCTTAAAGCCGGTAATCGGGATTACGAACCCGGTCGCGGTCTTGGGAGGAGGCTTAGATCCGCCGCCATTGCCACCCTGTCCCCCGTTCCCCCCACCGCCCGAAGGTGTACCAGTTGTGACTGTGAGCGTATCGGTCGTGGAATCGTGATTGGTCGCGCCCTCGGTGGATTTAAGATTCCCTGCATCGATCGTATTGGTATAGCTCCCCTGAATTTCGCCTGTTACATGGACCACAATGGTGCATGAAGCACTCAGCCCTAGCACGCCATTGACCAACTTAATAAGCTGCGTACCAGGCACCGCTGTGAGCGTGCCTCCGCAATTATTGACAGGCGCCGGGGAGCTGACAATTTTCAAACCACGGGGCAGATTGCCGGGAAGATTATCGTTGAAGCCCATTCCACTCAGCGCTACTGTACCCGTATTTTGAATCGTGAACGTCAACGCTGCGGTAGATCCAGCCTTGATGGTGTTGGGAGAAAAAGCCTTACTGATGCTTGCTCCAGGCAGATTGGTCAACGATGCCTCTGCAGGATCAGGATTGCTCGCTCCGCTCGATGTTGCGACCGCGCCTTGAGGGATCACATTCGTGAGATTACCATTCACGGTCATCGTAACACGGAGGGTCAACGTGCAGTCCGTCGCCGCGGGAAGGCTGCCACCGCTGAAGGAAAATGTGTTTGCGCCTGGCACCGCCGCGATCGCTCCGCCACAATTTCCCACGGATGGATTTGCCGGATTAGCGATAATCATTCCTGCTGGCATGGTATCCACAAACTGGATTCCGCTCATGGGCACATTATTGGGATTTATCAATTGGATGCTCAGCGTGGAGGCTGAACCACCGAAAACTGTAAGTGGATCGAATCCCTTGACGATACCGATCCGGACACCGCCAATCGTGAGATCCGCTACGGCGGGCCGCGCCGGACTTTGCGCAACACCCGTGCCCTGCACAGTGCCGGTCACATTGGCAGTCGGAATGGTGTTCCGGCGCGTGGTCAGCAAGCCTAGCCCCTGCACATCTACATTGATGGTACATGTGCCGGGTACATTTGCAACCTGCGCGGGGACGGTGCCACCTGTCATCGTGATTGTTTGCGATCCCGCTACAGCCGTCACCGTCCCGCCTGCGCACGTGGTTCTGGCGTTGGGAACGGGAGCGACAATAACACCGTCCGTTACCGTGCCTGGCAGCGGATCGGTCACCGAGACATTGACCAGCGGCGCGGTATTGGTATTAAGCAGGGTAATGGTCAGCGTGGAAATGCCGCCAGGATTGACAGCCGGCGGTGTGAAGACTTTCGATACGGAAAACGGACTGGCCGTCTCGACGGTCAGATTCGCGCTGATGTTGTTAGGAATCGTCCTGTTTTCGTTGTTCGTAATGTTGGCAGGCGTGATTGTGTTGGTGTGCACCCCAGGCACACTGCTTGTAACATATACATTGATCCGGCACGATTCCCCAGCCGCAATGGTTGCATTCGATAGTGTAATCGATGTGGCACCGGTCACCGCGGTCAGCACCGAGCCAGAACCACAATTGGTGGTTGTCGCCGGCTGCGAGTTGCTGATCGTCACACTCGCAGGAAGATTGTCCACGATCGAGAAGTTCGTCAGGTTGGTGTCGGCCGGTGCGCTGATGCTAATTCGCAAGCGAGAATTTTCACCGGGAAGAATGGTAGCTGGGGAAAATGATTTGCTGGACAAGATTCCCCCACCGGCCGGATATACAAGCACGCGCGCTGAGGCTGGTATTCCATTCGTGACGCCTTGATCTGTCTCTAACACTCCGACAGGAATCGTGTTCGTATACGAGCCTCCGCTCGTGCCGGCTTCCGCGGTGACTTGGACAGAAATGGTGCAGGTACCTGGTGCAGCCGGCGATCCAGCCGGCACCCTCCCATTTGTCAGGCTCACGGTACGCGGCAAGGTAGTAGCCACCGTTCCACCACAGGTTGTGGTGGCCGATCCCGGGACAACAGTCAGGACATTCCCGGGTAATGTGTCTGACAGATTCACGCCTGTATAAGCGGAATTGGTTGGATTTTGCAGCGTGATCGTCAGTGTTGTCGTTCCTCCCGCCTGGAAGTTTGGCGGCGAAAAGGCTTTGGATAACCCGACATCCTGCACGTTCAAATTCGCTGAAGCAGGCAGTACATTTGTGAGTCCTTGTTGGGTGTTTAGCGCATTGCCAGGAATTGTATTGGTATACACTCCCGATACTGTGGAGGTGACGTTGACGCGAATCGTACATGTGGAACCTGCCGGAATCGTAGCGTTGGTCAACATGACCGTGGAACCCCCACTGCTTGCGCTTACAGTTGCCGAGCTCCCGCAATTCGATAATGATGACGAAACAGGATTCGCAAGGACAACATCCGCTGGCAGGGAATCCGTCAGCGATGACTGCGTCAATGCGTTATCAAGATCGTTGTTGCGAATCCGTATGGTCAGTTGGCTGGTTTGTCCCACCAGAATTGTGTTCGGAGAAAAACTTTTGCTCAATGTCGGCGATTGAACTATATCTACGTGTAAAGTTGCACTGGCTGGCGACGTATTGGTTACCGTTTCCCCATTGCCTCTGGATGACAGTGCATTTCTTGGGATTGTGTTGATTAAATTCCCCATCGTCGTGGATGTAACATCGATGCCAACCGTGCAGGACCCCGGGGTCGGTCCAGTCTGCGCGGGAACCGTACCGCCGCTGAGTGAAAGAGTTGTCCCTCCACTCTGTGCAGAAACGGTACCACCGCAGGAGTTCGAAACATTCACCGGGTTGGCAATCAAAATACCTGACTGTACGCCTGCCAAGTTGTCAGTCCAGGAGGCGCCTGTCAGTTCAAAAACATTGGGATTATAAATCGTGACTTCCAGGCGCGATATGCCTCCCGGATCAATGCTGAGCGGCGTGAAACTCTTGTTCATTTGCGCAGGGAACGAAAGGGCTTGCGCTTGAGCCGTTTGCCCTCCTGCAAACAGCGAAAAAACCAATCCCCCTATGATAAGAAGAGAAAAGATTGATTTAGGCATTTTTATCCTATTAAAAATTGATCTGTCGCCTCGTTAAAACAAACGAAACCGACGTTTAGCGGTCGGTTTCGCAACTGGCTCACCACAGCCTCATCCCGAAATTGGATTTGCGACCAAACCTCAGGCAGTGGATCTAAGCTCCCGCAGACAAATTAGATAATGTTAATCTAATTTTATTGTTTATTAAGCAGGTGTCAAGACAGATTAGTACTATTCAGATTAGACTTTTTCTTGATAAGATCGAAAGTTATTCTCCACTGGCAGTGATAAAATACCTTAAGAATTTATGCTCCCCGATTTTCGCGTCCGACAACGAGACTATCTGCTCGAAATATCACGTGCTCTGACCCAGGAACTTGATCTGGAGAAACTGCTGGCGCGCATCTTGAAGATCGCCATCGAAATGCTGGCCGGTCAGGCTGGCATCATCGCCCTGAAAGATGATGGATGGCACGTCGCAACCGCCCACGGCATTGTTCCTGCGTTTTTAAGTTACCTCACGCCTCTACTGGCTGATGAAAACGTGCGCGAGCTGAACGTCAACGAACTCAACCGCATGTTGAAAGAGTTAACCTATACCGCCAGTATGGGCCTGCTCAATGGGACTGCCTTACCCCTCGCCGCCCACGGTCAGGTGATTGGGGTGATCTTTATCTTCCGAAATTACCAGGATCTTTTTACTCCGAATGATCGCGTCATCCTCCAATCCTTTGCAGACCAGGCGGCGATCGCGGTCTATAACGCCCGTTTATATGGCCAGGTTTCCTATGAGAAGCAGCGTCTCGACGCGCTTTTGGATTCTGCCGCGGACGGGATCCTGATCCTCAACGCCGACCTGACAATCGAGCGCGTCAACGACGCATTCGAACGGATTTATGGACAGACCCATGATGAACTCGTGAACCGTTCTCATGATGAAGTCATTTCCTGGGTACAGGACCCACAAGGTTCTACATTAACGGAAGCAATCGCCAACGGCTGGCCGCTTACGCCCAATGCAACCCTCTACGTAGAAGGCGATCTTAAAAGACC
The DNA here is from genome assembly GCA_035462205.1 of Anaerolineales bacterium. GTDB lineage: Bacteria > Chloroflexota > Anaerolineae > Anaerolineales > Villigracilaceae > Defluviilinea. Next base: position 3,514 of record DATHUN010000696.1, on the reverse strand, counting down.
TTTGCCAGCGCCCCTGCCGATTGGCGTGACCTATGCACCTCTGCTTTCCAATGATGGCAAGCTGCGCAATATTATCGCTTCGGTCCGCGACATCACCCACTTTCGCACGGCGGATGAGATCAAATCTACTTTTATTTCCATCGTAAGTCATGAGTTACGTACCCCGGTCGCCCTGATCAAAGGCTATGCTTCTACGCTACGCCGTGACGATGCCAAATGGGACAAGTCTACGATCAGCGATTCGCTCGCTGTAATCGAAGAGGAGGCCGACCGCCTCAGTAAGATGATCGACGACCTGCTCGATGCCTCCCGCTTGCAGGCGGGTGGTATGAGCCTGAACCACGCCGATGTATCCCTGCCGCTTCTTGCCCAGCGTGTCGCAGAGCGTTTTTCCACGCAATCCACCAAGCATAAAATTGTTGCCGAGTTTCCTGAAAAATTCCCTGTGATCGTTGCAGATGAGACTCGCCTCGAACAAGTGCTTAGCAATCTCGTTTCGAATGCCTTGAAATACGCACCCAAAGGCGATATCAAAATCCTCGGCAGCATGCGTCCCGAACAGGTAGTGGTCTGTGTCAGCGATGAGGGACCGGGAATCGAAGCCAAAGACCTGCCCCATATATTCGACCGCTTTTATCGCTCCACGAACGCCGTCAAGCAGACGAAAGGTGCCGGGTTGGGATTGTATCTCGCCCGCGCCATTGTCGAAGCCCATGGTGGGCGCATCTGGGCGGATCCGAGACCAGATGCGGGAGCACGCATTTGTTTCTCCCTGCCGCGTTAATTTAGCTATTGGGCCTGACACGTTTGCGCCCCTTCCAACTTATCTCGCGTAGCTTCATAAAACCTGGCAGGTCTATAATTGTCAGAATGGTAAAATCAATTCATCAGTTTCACAGCCTCATGAGTCTAGAGCGGAAATTATTTCAAGGAAAATAAGATGGCAAACACAGTCCCCGCACGTAATAAGATCAAGCAAAAATTTACATGGAATGCCGAAAGCGTCTTTAAATCTCCGCAGGCTTGGGAAAAAGAACTCAAGCAAATCACCGAAGATATCGCAAACATTAAACCCTATCAGGGGCGCCTCGCGGAGAGTCCAGAAGTGTTGCTCCATGCGTTGGAAGAAGCCTATGATCTCGTATCTCGCGTCCAGATCGCATTTATGTATGCAGGCTTCTCCTACGCGGTTGATACGACCAATCAAGAAGCAGCAGGCATGCAAAGCCGCGCCCAGAGCATATACGGACAAGTATTATCGGCTGTATCATTTTTGCAGCCGGAGATCCTGGCGATCGGCAAAGACAAGCTCGAGGAGTGGATGAGCCAGAACGAAAAGCTGGCAGTCTACCGGCAAAATTTCGACGATCTCTTCCGCAAGCAGGCACACGTGCGCTCGGCAGAAGTAGAAGAATTGCTTGGCCTGGTCAGCGACCCGCTGCAGGGACCGTCCACCTCCACGAATATGCTCACGAATGCAGACTTCAAATTCAAGCCGGTGAAAGTAGGCGTGGGCAAGAGCCTGGATTTGACTCAGGGAACGTATCACAATCTTTTGCATAATCCCGACCGCAAAGCGCGACGCACTGCCTATGAAAATTACATGGATCGATACATCGAGCATAAGAACACACTGGCGACGAATCTCACTCACTCGATCAAAGCCAACGTATTTTATATGCGTGCACGCAAGCATGAGTCGTCACTGGCAGCATCGCTGTATGACCTCAATATCCCAACAGAAGTTTTTTACAATTTGATCGACACGTTCAAAAAGAATTTACCGGTCTGGCACCGCTACTTTGCGATCCGCCGCAAGGCGCTCGGGCTCAAGAAGCTTGCTTATTACGATATGTGGGCACCCATCACCAAGAAGAAGGTCAAAGTGCCGCTGGATAAGGCCGTGGACTTGATCGGGAAGAGCCTCGCGCCCATGGGCAAGGAATATGTAGATACACTGCGCAAAGGTGTGCTGAAAGAACGTTGGGTGGATGTATATCCCAACCAGGGCAAAGCGGAAGGTGCCTTCTCCTGGGGCTCGCAGGGGACTCACCCGTTCATCAATATGAGCTACACCGACGAAGTGACCAGTATGAGCACGCTTGCCCATGAACTCGGTCATTCCATGCACTCGTATCTGACCTGGAAAAACCAGCCGTTCATTTACACGGGATATTCGTTGTTCGTCGCCGAGGTTGCGTCCAATTTTCATCAGGCAATGATGCGTGGTCATTTGCTCAAAACCATCAAGGATAAAAATTTCCAACTGGCGCTGATCGAGGAAGCTGTCGGCGGAAACTTCTTCCGTTACTTCTTCCAGATGCCGACGCTGGCGCGCTTCGAGCTGGAGACCCACCAGCGCATCGAGCGTGGCGAGCCTCTCACAGCCGATTCCATGATCGATCTGATGGCGGATCTCTTCGCCGAGGGCTTTGGTCCGGACTTCGACATGGACCGTGAGCGGGTAGGCATGACCTGGTCCACGTTCGGACATCTCTTCGCAGATTACTACGTCTACGCGTATGCAACCGGTATTTCTGCCGCGCACTCGCTTGCAGGTGGAATCCTGCGCGGCGAACCGAATGCGGTCGAAAATTATCTTGGCTTTCTGAAATCCGGCTCTTCGGATTATTCACTGAACGTCCTCAAAAAAGCCGGCGTGGATATGACTACCCCCAAGGCAGTCGAAGATACCTTCGCGGTCATGGAAGGCTATATTGATCGGTTGGAAGAATTATTTTGAAAATTTAGTAGGGGCGGGTGCCCTCGTCAGGGTGCTTCGCGAGCTGCCCGCTCCTACAAAATAAATCTAAAATCGGAATTTCTAAATGCCTCAAACACAAATTGCATGTCCCCGCTGCCGACAGATGATCACGGCAAATGTTGAGCAACTCTTTGATGTCACCCAAGATCCGCAAGCCAAGCAGCGACTGCTTGGCGGTGTATCGAACATGGCGCGCTGTCCTCATTGTGGATACCAGGGTCGCCTCGCCACGCCGATCGTCTATCATGACAATGATAAGGAATTGCTGCTCACCTATTTTCCACCGGAACTCGGTCTACCACTGAATGAGCAGGAAAAGGTCATTGGTCCGTTGATCAAACAGGTCATGGATAAGTTGCAGCCGGAAAAGCGCAAGGGTTATCTGCTGAAACCCGTTCCTAATCTTACTTATGAATCGATGATTCAAACGATTCTCAGCAAAGACGGGATCACGCCCGAGATGCTCAAAGAACAGCAGGATCGTGTCTCGGTCATCGAGCGCCTCTTGCAAGCCAGCTCCAACGACGTGCGCAGTGAGATTATCAAACAAAATATCAACCTCTTTGATGAACAGTTCTTTGCGCTGTTCAGCCGTCTTGCCCAGAGCGCTGCCCAAAGCGGACAGGAACCTGTCGCTCGCGCCATGGTGGACCTACAGAAGCAACTGCTCGAAGAGACCGAGTTCGGCCGCGGGCTGAAGGAATCGGTCGGGGAGCTGGAGGTCGCCTCGAAGTCCTTGCAAGATCTGGG
>DATHUN010000695.1:0-4473 GCA_035462205.1 Anaerolineales bacterium | reverse complement strand
GGAGCCACAGCTGTCTATTTTCAACGTCCCCGCTTCTGCGCCTTAAAAATTATACGTCGCTCTTTCGAAGAAAACACTGTACTTGCGCATGGTGCACACTTGCCCCGGGTGCAAATGCCGGGGAGTGCCACTTCGGCAAGTGTCGCTCCTCACACCGTATCTGTGACGTACCGCAGATACGGTATGTCGCCTCGGGAGAATGATAAAGGTTATGACGGAGAGCATATGGAAAATCTAGCTCGTTTATTGGTAATTGGTGGAATTATCTTGATTCTGGTCGGTGGGGGCGTGTTTCTCGCCGCGAAGATGGGTATCCCGTTTGGCAGGCTACCCGGCGACATCCGAATCGAGAGAGGAAATGGCTTGTTTTATTTTCCCGTGGTGACATCTTGTCTGCTTTCCATTCTGCTTACAATTATCCTGAACGTGATCATACGCTTCCTCAATAAATAGCATCATTACGCCCTCTCATTCCCTTGCCAGCTGCACAATGAGAACCGCCAACAAGATGATCAAGCTGCCGATGATCTGTACTATTGTCATGCGTTCATGCAGGAAAACGTAAGCTTCGACGGCAGTCATGGCTGGCTCCAGTGTTGCCAGTAAGTTTGTAATGCTCGCTGGCAGATAATTCATGGACGTGTTGTAGAGTCCGAAGCCTAAGATGGTGGGTACAAATGAAAGCGTGATGAGAACCATCCATCCACGGTTGGTTAGCTGGGGGATAAGTGCCTGAAAAGAACCTGCTGCGCCCGGTAGCACTGGAAATAAATTAAATATCATGATGAACACAGAACCCAAGGCGAAGGAAAAGAGCATGGAAGTCCAGGTATTGATATTACGCCTGGTGACTTCTTTACCGATCAGGGTATAGCCAGCAAACAATAACCCCGAAAGCAACCCTGCCACGACTCCCATTGGATTTAAATTCCACATTTCCCGGCTATAGGCGTTAGATACCAGGATGCAACCGGTCAAGCTCAAAACGATTGCCAGAATTTTTGGGAGGCCGAGACTCTCTTTGAAAATCCAGCGGGCGAGGATTGCCGTGAATCCCGCGGAGCTATACGCCAGTACCGTTGCGACGGCCGCTCCGTTGGCTTGGACAGAAAGAGTCCAGATGGAATTAAACACCGCCAAAAGAAGGCCATAGAAAATGTAGAAACCTATTTGCGATTTCGGGATGGAAAGCAGCGAACGGCGGATCAGGAATAATGCAGGCGCCAAGGCGACACAAACCAGCACGTTGCGCCAGAATGCCAGCAACAAGGGAGGCATTTTGTAATTTGTGACCAGATAGGCAATAAAAACTCCGGTGGTGGACCAAAACGTAATCCCAATGATTGCTATTAACGTACCTTTTGTTAGCCGTGACACGTGATTTGTTTCTCCTTGCTGGGCAAGAGATTGGCAATTTGACAGCAGGGAGCTGGCAATATTGCTGATCGACATTCTTATCATTGAACGCTAATTGGATATCTGTTGGAGTCGCGAGCGGTTGAATAGAATAAATGGCGGTGTCGGCTGCGAGCTCGTCGTTTCTCTTGCCTGCCTTGGATTGCTGGTGTACCTGAAACCAGGAATAGCAGTAACGTAATGATCGTTATTATGTAAGCCTTTGTAACGCGTGTCCGGCCTATTGACCGGCAAAAATGTACTCGACCGGTTTCATGGCGGCGGAACTGGCACCAGACTGCGGTACAAACCGAGCGCAATGCTCACACTAACTAAGCTGACAAGTACTTGCGCTGTGAACAAAATGCCGGCGATACCTGAGGAAGTTAATCTCCTAAAAAGACTCATGGTGAGCTGCGCGCCGACTCCCCCGATCAAGAGAAGTCCAATCACGATCTGTCGGTTGAATGTAGGAGTCATCAACTTTAGGAAAAGGGTCTCAATATACAAAGTGCACAAGAGGCTGATCAACAGCGCCAACCAACTCGACAGTGAAATCCAAACAGGCAAGTTCACTTTTGACAGCAAGACGCGCAAGCCGATGTTCACTATAACGGTTGTGAACAAGATCAAGCCGAAAATCAAATTGAGCTTTGAATAGTCCATCGCCTGCCTTTTACGACCTTATGCGACTTACGGCCCACCGGGTGAGTATATTGCCTGAGCCCGGCCAGGTACGTGTTTCGATCAGTTTAAGTGACACCGGCGGACGATGTTCGAAGATGGGTGTCCCCTCTCCTCCGATCAACGGGAAAAACGTTAGGTGCAGTTCGTCCACCAGGTCATGGACGAGCAGGTCATTCCAGAGTAAGCGGCTGAGAAGCACAAGGATGTCCTTGCCGGATTGTTCTTTCAGGGCAGCAATTTCTTTGTATGCATCTGCTCGTTTGATGATACGCGTGTTTACCCAGGGTGCTAACTCAGCATCCGTCAGTTTGTCCGAAATGACGATTTTCTCGATGAACCGGAAGAGTCCGGCAATTTCCCGTCGAACGGCAGTGGCCTTCGGATCATTCGGCACACCGGTCCAATATTCCTTGTTACCCAAAAAAGCATTTCGACTCAGCAACAGGAAATCAGCCGCGCGCAGTAATTCAGCATTATAGAAATCAAAGCTATCGTCACCGTGATAGTCTTCATGGTAATAGTCATAAAGTGAGGCAATGTTCTTGTCCTTGCCTTCGTATAAGCCATCCAGTGTGAGAAAGTTACTGACAATCAGTTTACGCATGACCCTATTCCTTTCGGAATCAGATTAACTTGCTGCACCAGCGAAGTGAGTTGGTTACTAAAGCCTGAAAGGAGGGATGCAGCCAAACCTCCAGATTATGCCCGGGCGTCAGGATTGCGACGCGCCCGCTGCCTACTTCACGTCTCCATCCGCCGGGTTGCTCCCCGTTCACGGAGGTCGTCGTCATAAATACATCCGCTTGCGGGTCGTCCAGTGCGATGAAATAATGCTCATCCTGTAGGGTGCATGGAATACTACCAGCACACAGCGGATGGTTTCTACGGGGGTTGATTGTGACCGGACATTGCTCCGGATGGTGGAGGAATACCCCTCCCAATAAGCCGCGCAGCACAGGCTTCTGCTCGTAGGTCGCTATACCCGAGTGGATGGCAAGCAATCCATTTCCGCCTTGCACATACTCCAAAAAAGCGGCCTGGTCGGCATTCGTCATCCATTCGGTTTGGTCTGTGTGAGAGATGTTATTGGACTTGGTCAGAATCACCGACGAATAAGTGCTCATAATTCTTGGCGACCAATCGCGAGCATCTTCGATCCAATCAAATCCAAATTCGGTTCCCGGCAACGCCTCCAGACCTCCTCGTGCAACGTGGGGCAGATGCCAGTAATCACCACAAAGAACCAAGGTTTTCATAAATCCGCTTTATTAATTTTACAACACAAGACTATGTTGGTATTCCCGCCTTCACTCTGCTGCAGGTCCAGACTCCCGCGATAGCCATGTGCCAATCACTTCGACGATATATTGCTGCTCCTCGGCTGTAAGTGCTCTATCCTTGGGAATGTGATGCCACTTCTGCAAGCAACCCCGGCAGCAGGTGGCGGTCGCATGCTGTGCGACGAAAACGGGATGATTGTGCCACGGTGTTTGTTTTCCGTCATTCGCTGGAGACGCCGGCGCCAACCTCTTTTCGATGAACTCGGCAGCATGTCGAAGAATCTCACTCATACCCTTTCTTCGCAGATAGTCACGTTCCTTGTCCCGTAAATGGATCCGGCTGCGGAAAGGAGAGCGGCTGAGGCTGGATAGAGCTTCCTGTACATCTCTCATAGGTTAATTGTAAGCTCTCCGAGAATTAGAAAAGCAACCTCTTGTTCGTGTTAGAGAGCTTTTTCATGTACGCTCTAGAAGTGCTGCGCGCTTCCAGAGTAGCTTTTCTTACAAAAAATTAGAACATAAATTCTATGAATCTGCTACAATATTTACCATGTATCAACGTATTTCACGAGCATTTGAGCTCTTGCTTCTTGTCATTTTGTTAGGTACCTGCGGTAGTTCGATTTATTTCATTAAGAGCGATCCTGCCGTAACACCTACAGTAACACTCCCACGCACACTGGGGGTCAAGCTCTGTTCCACATCTCCGGATACGGGCTGGACGGTAATACAGTCTGGGCTGGAGCGGCGCGTGCTGCAAATCTGCGATGCGCAGAACAAACAGGTCGAGTCAGTGCATATATGGCGCCTCGATCAAAAGCACTTCCGGTTGGATGTCGCCTATGATGCAACACCCAAGTCCCTCGAAACTTGGCAGAGGGAAACGGATGCCCTCATGGTCGTCAATGGCGGTTACTATAGCGTGGAAGACGAGAGATATTTTCCAGATGGGCTTACTATTGTCAATGGGCAATCGTCCGGACAAAGCTTCAATGATTTTGGAGGAATGCTGGCGATCAATGAATCTCGGGCAGAATTAAGATGGCTTGTCCAAAAACCTTACCACCCGTCTGAGTCGTTACGCGCTGCCTTACAGTCGTTTCCCATTCTT
>DATHUN010000694.1:0-12733 GCA_035462205.1 Anaerolineales bacterium | reverse complement strand
ACGGGTCGATCGCGCGGGCGAACTAGTTGACTGAAAATCCAAATCGGCAGCGTGGATTGTTGTCCCGCGGTAAAAGTCGTGACGATCACTTCATCGAACGAGAGAGCGAAGGCAAGCATTCCACCCGCAAGTAACGCAGTTCCAATATTCGGCAAAATGACATGACGGAACGTCTGAAACGAATTCGCGCCTAAATCCATCGAGGCTTCGATTTGCGAGCCGGACATTCGACGGAAACGCGCCAGCACATTGTTATACACAACGACCACACAAAACGTTGCATGACCAATCACGATCGTCCAGTAGGAAAAGGGAACGTTCAACGTACCAAGGGCAGAACGAAGAGCAATGCCGGTCACGATACCTGGTAGGGCGAGAGGCAGAATGAGCAAGAACGAAATGGATTCCTTGCCAAAGAAGTTGCCGCGATACACAGCCGCCGCGGCCAGGGTACCCAGAATCAGCGCCGCAAGAGTCGCCACAGTTGCGACCTGCACCGACAAACGGATCGCCGCCCAAAGGTCCGAGCGATGAAGCGCCTCACCGAACCACTTTGTCGTCACTCCGGGCAGCGGAAATGTATACGTCCGCTCATCCGTGGTAAAGGAATACAGAAAGATGATCAACAATGGCACATGCAGAAAGAGCAGACCTGCAATGGCGCCGAGAGTCAATCCAAGCGGAGCTTTTTCACTATAAGATTTTTTAGAGCGCATCGAACGCTCCAAGCTTGCGGGCAATCAATAGATAGACGATCATGATGACCACGGGTCCCATCGTCATAGCAGCTGCCAGCGGAATATTTCCCGCTGTGCCTTGATAAGAGTAGACTGCCTGCCCGATAAAGAATTTCGAATTGCCAAGAATCTGCGGAACGATGAAATCCCCGAGTGTCAGGGAGAATGTAAAGATGGATCCAGCTACCACACCCGGAAACGACAAAGGCAGAATCACGTTGCGGAAGGTTTGCGTAGCGTTTGCGCCGAGATCACCGGAGGCCTCCAGCAACGATTTTGGCACGCGCTCCAAGGCGGTTTGAATCGGCACGATCATATATGGAAGCCAGATATAGCAAAAAGCGAGGAACATTCCAAGCGGCGAAAGTGACAGCGACGATCCGCCGATACCAGGAAGGGACAAGAGCCAGTTCAGAATGGACTGCAAGCCAAATAAATGGAAGAACCAGGAAATAATCCCCTCTTTCGCCAGAATCAACTTCCAGGCGTAGACACGTACAAGATAACTTGACCATAACGGCAGAGTGACGGCGATGTACAAATATGTCTTCGCTTTTGGCGAGGCATAGCGGGCGATGTAATAGGCAAGTGGAAATGCAATGATTGCATCGGCGATGGTCACTACAGCTGCCATGCTCACCGTGCGACCAAAAATTCCCAGGTTGGTTGGATTGAAGAGCTCAGCATAGGTGCGGAATGTAAATTGCCGTACCACCAGACCGGTGAATTCCTCTAAATAAAAGAAGCTGTTGATCAGTAATGCAAATAAAGAGCCGAGATACACAACCAGCATGTAGATCATCGGCGGACCGAGCAGGAGGGCAAGAATCAATCTCGGTCTTCGATATAGATAGGTGGAGGCGCGATTCAGCATGCTAACCTCCCACGCGGCTGATGTGCTCTTTCTGCCAGGATAAGCAAACCCTTTGTCCCTTGGCAGATAATACATCCATGGACGTGCTTTTCAGGTTTTGCTCGACGACGACCAAATCGCTGCCGCCCTCGATTTCGACCAGGTAACGTGTGAACAAACCGAGATAGACAACATCGCGGATCACACCTTCGATCGAAAACATATTCTTGTCCACTTTGCCGTCCGTGGAGCCGAGATGAATCTTTTCGGGCCGCACCGAGAACATCTGCTCAGAGCCGGTGATCCGTTTGGCGACCTCACCGCTGATTAGATTAGAAGTACCGACAAATCCCGCGACGAAGGGAGAAGCCGGTCGCTCATAGACCTCGGCGGGCGTACCCACCTGTTCGATCTTGCCCTCGTTGAAGACGGCGATCCGGTCGCTCATCGTCAATGCTTCCTCTTGATCGTGCGTGACAAAAATGAACGTGACGCCGACACGCTTCTGAATCGACTTGAGCTCCACTTGCATTTGCTGGCGCAGTTTGAGGTCGAGGGCGCCGAGAGGCTCGTCGAGCAGAAGAACCTTGGGATGATTGATCAAGGCCCGGGCGAGCGCGACGCGCTGGCGCTGTCCGCCGGAGAGCTGCGAAGGTTTGCGGTATCCAAGCCCCGGCAGGCGGACGAGATCGAGCATTTCATCCACTTGCTTATAGCGTTCCGTTTTAGAAACGCCCTTGATCATTAATCCATAAGCAATATTGTCCCCCACGGTCATGTGAGGAAACAAGGCATAATCCTGAAACACTGTGTTGACGTTTCGCTCGTATGGCGGCAAATCGGAGACATCCTGCCCGTACAAGAAAATATTTCCGCTGTTTGGCCGGTCAAAGCCGGCGATCATACGCAGGCAAGTCGTCTTTCCCGAACCTGAGGGTCCCAGCATGGAAAAAAATTCGCCATCCCGAATCTCAAGATTGGCATGATCCACCGCTTTTACATCCCCAAAATAACGGCTTACATTATCGAAACGAACCGCAGCTTCAGTCATGCAGCAATGACTCCTGCCCCCTCCCGTCCCCGCCCAGTTCCATGAATGGAAAGAGGGCGGGGTGCCCATTCGGGCGGAGGGGGTCAACGTTCCCTTATATAAATTTACTGACCGCTAATAATCCCCACATAGGATTCCACCCACTTGCTGTAGGGAATGCAGCCACCTTTACCATCGCTGCACTCGGCCGTTGGTGTACGCCAGAACCAGATCTTGTCGAAGTTATCGAATCCGTTCGTGGCACAGCCTGTGTCAGTGAGGAGCTCATTGCCCTTGCAGGCGGCCGGCACGGCGGGAACGGAACCAAACCAGGATGCAAGATCGCCCTGTAGCTTGGGATTCAGCGACCATTCCAGCCACTTGTAGGCGCAGTTGGGATGGGGAGCATCTACGTGCATCATGGTCGTGTCTGCCCAGCCGGTGGCACCTTCCGAAGGGATCACTGATGCAACGGGCACACCTTCCATAAAGTTGACCTGGAACGGCCAGGACCCGGACGCCACCACGCCCTCATTCTTGAAATCGTCCATCTGGACATACGCATCATGCCAGTAGCGATTGATCAGCGGGCGCTGTTCTTTGAGCAACGCGACTACCGCGTCAAATTGTTTTTGATTAAGATCGTATGGATTCTCGATGCCCAGGTCGGGGTTGTGCGCCTTCAAATACAGCGCAGCATCTGCCAGGTAAATTGGACCATCATAGGCTTGTACGCGTCCCTTATTGGATTTGCCATCGGGCAATGTCATTTCCTTGAACGTCACATCCCAGGATGTGGGTGCCTCGGTGAAAACATCGGTGTTATACATCAATACGTTTGGGCCCCATTGGTAGGGAACACCGTAATGGACGCCATTGACGGTATGCCAGGGAGCATTCTGTAAGCGCTCATCCACGTTTTTCCAGGAGGGGATCAGGGCAATGTTGATCGGCTGGACCTTTCCGGCGGCAATCAAGCGATTGGACGCGTCGCCGGAGGCCGTCACGAGATCAAATCCGCCCTGGTTCATCAGGGTTACCATCTCATCGGAGGTCGCCGCGACCTTATTTGTCACCTTGCACTGGGTCTGATTCTCGAACTCGGTCACCCAATCGTAAGCAGGATCGGATTCTCCCCGCTCAATGTAGCCAGCCCACGAAATGATTGAAACTTCTCCTTCTCCATCACCAATCGATGTTTTCATGTTGCTGGTTGGGGCGGTTCCGGCGCAAGCCGAAAGCGCGAGGCTTGCCATCGCAAGCAACGAAACAAGTACAAACCACTTCGACTTCATAATTCTCTCTCTCCTTGGGAAATTTAGTTGGTCGAAAAATAGGCCGGACAAGTTGTGTACTGACTTTGCAACAGACCACCTCCTTGAGCTATGATGAACTGTACACCGATTGCTTACGACTTACGCAATTTGCCGCTTGTCTCATTAATCGCTTTACTTCTCACATGGATTCATAATCTAAAATTCGCACCAAAAGAGAGCAAATTATGCGGCACCATGTAATTATATGAAATTAGAGGATGTAACGCAAAGGGAATTTTCCGATAGGGACAAACAGGAGTTTCCATGCCTCGGGGAAGGCTCCCAACAGGTCTGCCGTATCGCTAACCCAAAGCCAGCATCACCAGGGTGCGGAATCCACGATAAGCTGATTCCATCTCCTGTACCGAGAAGGTGACACGGGTCCCCTGGCGTTGCGTGCCTGGCATCTTACAGGCGCGATCGGCCATATCGGAGGTGAAAAATTCAACCGTGACGCGAATAGGCGTATCTAAAACAAAGGGATCATTCACGTCGCCAGCGGCTAGCCGTTCAATGGCGCGGCAGGCAGATTCGTAAATCAATTCTTGTGCTACCTGAGGCGACAGGCACTCCGCAGCGAAGCGCCCGCTTGCCTGTTTGACGACAGCCATCTCGACATTTCCCAGCAGCTCGCTCATTTGCGCGCATGCCGTTTGGTCGCCGGAAACCAGGATGACCGGCGTGCTGAAGTGACCGGCGACCGCTGCGTTGAGTCCATATTCACCTGTCAGCATATCATTCAGCCAAACGTTAGCGACCGTCCTTGAGGACCAGGTGTGGTCCAGGATCGCGTACGGGGAACCATTGCGGGCGTGATAGCCGACAAAGAAGACCGCGTCGACGCTTTCATCAATCCCTTCCATCATCGAAAACGGCGAGGGCGATCCGGTTTTTAGCTTGGCGCGCAGGTCCAGCTCTTCGATCAAAATGTTCGAGCCGTTCCAGTGTCCATCCGCCACGATCACCTCATCCGCGCCCGCTTGGTAGGCGCCGCGGATGGCGGCATTTACATCCTGCGTCATCAGCTTGCGAAAGCGTGCATATTCTGCATGTCCGGGTGTGACCTGGTCCCAGGTCGTCACGCCAGTTATGCCTTCCATATCGACAGCGATCAATATTTTCATGATGGTTTTCCTTCCGGCACCTGTAGGCGCAAGTCGCCGTCCCCGGCGACGGGTGTTTTGTTGGTGATCCATCTTTCGATCAGCGTACCGATGAGAGGATAATGATAATTATCGCCTTTCAGTACGCGATATCCCGCCCATTGCCCAAGGATGTGCAATAACGGAACGAACAAAATAATTATAAAAAGAACTAGCAATGAGATACCAAGAAAGATAATGCCAACGAGTCCCATTGGTGAATCTATCCGCACGTTTCCTGTCCATCCGGTCATAACGAGCAATAAAACAATCATGATACTCATGAAATATAAAAATATAGTACCTAGATAAAGAATGGTTACTCCGGCCTGATAGATAAGCGTTTGTATGGATTGAAATCTCAAGAAAGAACTACGTTTACTATGAAGTACCCATGTTGTTAGTGGAGCAAGCATTCCCCAGAATATGATAAGAATACTGAAATGGACCATAGCTACAATCCAGTGTTCCTCATGCTCTTGGATCAGCAATGTAGATACATTATCCGTCTGTTGGTAGCCAAGATATTTTGTTAATCTGTTTCCGAGGATTGGGTAGCGAAAATCCTTGCCAAGCGCACATGATATGGCTGCAATGAGGGGAGGTAAGAAATAAAAAGCAAATGATCCAAAAATGATCGCCTCAAAAACAGTCATCCAAATTCTTAAAAGAGAATTTGTGTTTCCACCACTTTTTTCACCTGTATCTATTGCAACCATCATTATGATGACAAAGACAATCATAACGAATGCTGAAAACAATACCCAAACTGTATATCCCAAGGATTGATATCCTAATGCCTGCAAACATTGAAACGACGCGTACTTCGATTTACGTCGCTGCTCCGACCAGCCGATAATAGGCAGCAAAATTCCCATGCCGAATGCAATCGCTGAAAGATGCGAAAGGACAGCCCAGAGGCGTTCTTCTGTAGTCGGTAATGTGTTCATGATGGGAACACTAAGCTCCTGCGGCAAAGTTTGTACTGATTTTATCAGAGGGAAATATAACGTATAATTTCTGAAGATCATCCTTTGGAGGAATCATGCCTGACCTTGCGATGTTTTCCCTGAGTGAAGAACATAAGATGATACGTGATGCCGCACGCGATTTTGCCCAAAATGAAATCGTCCCCATCGCTCCGGAATTGGACGAAAGCGGAGAGTTCCCTCGTGCCACGATCAAGAAAATGGGTGGAATGGGATTCATGGGCATTGAAGTTCCCGAGGAATACGGCGGCGCAGGCATGGATACGCTTGCCTACGTGTTGGCACTCGAAGAAATTTGCAAGGCGGACGCTTCGCACGGTGTGATCATGTCGGTCAATAACTCGCTCTATTGCCACGGTATCATGAAGTTTGGGACCGAGGAGCAGAAGAAAAAATTTGTGGTCCCGGTTGCCTCAGGACAGGCAGTCGGTGCTTATTCCCTGACGGAACCACAGAGCGGTTCAGATGCAGGAACAATGCGCTCGCGTGCCACACCCGACGGCGACTCGTATGTGTTGAACGGCCGTAAATCGTGGGTGACGAGCGGGCCCGTGGCTGATTACTTTGTGGTTTTCATGATGACAAATCCGGATCGTAAGCAGAATGGCATCAGCGCATTTCTGGTGCCTGGAGACACACCCGGCCTGACGCGTGGCAAAAAGGAGCCGAAACTGGGTATCCGCGCCTCCGCGACGAGCGAGCTAATCTTCGAAAATTGCCGTGTCCCGGCCGAAAACCTGTTGGGCAAAGAGGGCGAAGGCTTCAAGATCGCTATGACCGTGCTAGACGCCGGCCGGATTGGGATCGCGACCCAGGCGCTCGGAATCGCAGAAGCGGCCTATGAAGCGGCGCGTCAGTACGCGGTCGAGAGAGAGGCGTTCGGTCAACCGATCGGGGCATTCCAGGGGACAGGATTCAAAATCGCAGATATGAAGACCCGCATCGAGGCATCCCGTCTGCTGATCTATAACGCGGCGATGGCGAAGGAGAAATCTAAAACAGACGGCGGGCGTTATTCGCTCGAAGCATCCATGGCGAAATTGTTTGCTTCCGAAACTGCCATGTGGGTCACACACCAGGCAGTACAAATTCATGGCGGCATGGGATATAGTAAAGAGCTTCCCATTGAGCGATATTTCCGCGACGCGAAGATTACGGAAATCTATGAGGGAACCAGTGAAATCCAGCGACTTGTGATTTCCAGAAGCGAACTGGGGTTGAAGTAATTCTTCGCTTCCGGCTCCGATGAAGTTCCAGCGTCTTCTCATCAAGGCACTCGCTCCCATTGTTTCAATCGTTTTGTTGCTGGTGGGAGTTATACTTTTGCGTTCGCAGCTTTGGTGGGCAGGGACAATCATAGTTTTGCTTGCTCTGGCTGTTTTTATTCATAGCGTGCGCCTGCTGGAACGATCGCCACGTTTGCCCGAAGAAATGGACGTGCTGCTCTGATTTTGGGCGGTCATCTTCTTTGGTCGAATCCTGACACTGAATGCACCCGTGAATAGACGGCTCTTGATGACTACTCCTGCTTTCATCCTCGGATTGAATCGAGAAGAAATCAACCCAATAAGATAAAATCATTCCCATGAAAGCAACGCTCTTCCACCAGCATGGTGGTCCCGAAGTCTTGGAATATGTGGATTTCCCGACACCCGAGCCGAAACCCGGCGAAGCACTGGTCCGTTTGCGTGCCGCCGCGCTCAACCGCATGGACGTGATGGTGCGGGAAGGTTGGCCTGGCCTCAAGCTCGAGATGCCCCACATCAATGGCGCGGATGGTGCAGGGGAGGTGGTTGCGTTTGGGGAGACACCTGGAGAGACTAAAGCGGGAGGATTGGAGACTACCAACCTACAAGTCGGGGATCGTGTAGTCATTAACCCAAATCTTGGTTGTGGCAAGTGCGAGTTTTGTCTGGCGGGACGCGATAACCTGTGTCTGAACTGGCATCTGCTTGGCGAAACAGTGCGCGGGACGTATGCTCAGTATGTTGCAGTTCCGGTGCGGCAGTTATATAAGCTGCCAGACAAATTTGATTTTCATCAGGCTGCCGCGGCGGCCTTGGTATATCAAACAGCGTGGCATTCGTTGGTCGTGCGTGGAAACTTGCAGCCACATGAGACAGTGTTGATTGTCGGGGCGGGAGGCGGTGTGAATACTGCCAGCGTGCAGATCGCCAAATATATCGGCGCCCAGGTGGTGATTGTCGGGTCCGATGCGCAGAAACTCGAGAAGGCGAAAGCTATCGGTGCAGACATCCTGATCGACCGCTCCAAAGAGCCAGACTGGTCGAAAGCCGTTTTCCTGGCGACGAACAAACGCGGTGTGGATGCCGTAGTGGATAACGTCGGTATAACCTTCATGCAGAGCCTGCGCGCCTTGCGAAAGGGTGGGCGTCTGCTGACCGTTGGCAACAGCGGCGGACCGAAATTTGAGATCGACAACCGCTATATGTTTGCCAAGCATTTGAGCATCATTGGCTCGACGATGAGCACGATTTATGACTTCAAAGAAGTGATGGACTTGATCGTGGCCGGCAAACTCAAGCCGGTCCTGGATATTACCTTCCATTTGCAGGAGGCGGCGACCGCACAGGAACGGTTGTGGAAAAATGAAAACTTCGGAAAGATAACATTGGACATCCCTTGATCCACAGGACCGCTATGCTTGTGAAACGCTTCCCCTGGTTTGAAGCCATCTTAATAGTCGTTGTTGCCGTCATCAGCCTGTATGGGGCGTTTTCTGATGGACAAAATTTTGCGCGGCGCTGGTTCACACGTGATGATGCTTATTATTACTTCAAGGTTGCCCAGAACATCAGTGAGGGTCATGGCAGTACCTTCGATGGATTCAACAAAACAAACGGCTACCATCCGCTATGGATGCTGATCTGTGTGCCGATCTTTGCACTTGCGCGTTTCGATTTGATTCTGCCGTTGCGAATCCTTTTTGTAGTGATGAATGCGCTCTCGCTGGGGACCGCCATTTTGTTATATAGAATGATTGCTAAAGTTTTTGTTCCCGCGGTGGGGGCGATTGCTGCGTTGTATTGGATGTTCAGCATCGATATTATGAACCGCGTCTATCAGCAGGGATTGGAAACCGGTATTGCTGCATTCTCTATCGTGTTGTTCCTACACAAGCTCTGCGATTTTGAGCGATCCTGGCGCCAAAAGCTGTCGGTGACGAAGGATTTGATCATCCTTGGTTTGATTGGCGTCGCTGTGATATTCAGCAGGCTGGATCTGATTTTTTTCGTGGGTATCGCTGGCATCTGGGTCGTCTTTCGTACGAGTTCCTTCCGTTATTTATTGCCTTTGGATATCGTCGTGATTGCTTTTTCCGTCTTGCTGTCGTACATTCTCAGGCTGCCGTTCAACGATTATTACAAAATTGCCGACGAAGTGATCAAAGTGTTGTTGACAAGCCTTACTCTTAAAATTCCTTTGGCGTATCTGTTTGGCTTGTACCAGCGTAGCAAAATTGACCATCCACTGATCCTGTTGCGTTCGCTGAGTGTATTTACCATTGTCAGTTCGGGCATTCTGTCTGTCATGATGCTCGTCATTTCACAAGTCCTGGCATTTCATAACTTTCCCCGTACGATCCTGATCTATGATGCCATCATCACATTTCTTTTACTTGGCCTGACACGATTTATTATTGCCGGTCTCGGGACAAGTGAGGCTGAAGCTGGGCGTGACCCGTGGTTTCCCTTTCTCCGCGCCCACTGGCAGCGCTGGCTGCAGGATGGCATCACTTTTTTTGGCGTCGCATATGGTGGCCTGGCAATTTACATGCTCTGGAGCAAAGTTGCCTTTGGAACCTTTTCACCGGTCAGCGGCCAGATCAAAAGATGGTGGGGGTCGCTTTCCGGCCGTGTCTACGATGGACCGGCTCGCTCGCTGCCTGCATTTTTTGGAGTGGACTACACCGGCGATTCCAATACCTGGCATCCCGTCTCCACTTTGCTCGGGAGCTGGGCGGAGCGCCTGTATAAATTACGAATCCTGGATTTTTGGCGCTACTTGCTCCTTCTAATTTTGCTTGCGTTTCTTTTTTATGTAATTTTATTGATCAATAGACGAAAAGCGAAAACAGCCATTGCCCAACTGGGTGTGATTCCTCTGTTCTGTGGCAGCTGGCTGCAAGTCTTTTATTACCACGCTTTGGGATATTCCGGCTATAAGGAATGGTACTGGATCACCCAGCTCGTTCTGGTTGTGATCGTTCTGGGCATCATGCTCGGGATGCTGGTGCAGGCTGTCCGTAAAACGACGTTTGCTTCCCGTGCAGCCTGGGCGCTGGTGATCCTGTTTGGCGTGTACATGGGTGCGAAGTACTGGATGGTCATCCGGGCCACGATGACCTATCACGAATGGGCTGCGAATGAGCCATACATGGAGCTGGCGACTTTTATCGAGCAGCACACCGAGCCGGGCAGTGTGATTGGTTTGACCGGCGGCGGAAATGTCGGTTACTTTATCCATGATCGAACGATCATCAATATGGATGGGCTGATCAATAGTTACCAGTATTTTGAGCTCTTGAAGAAAGAGGAGGCTGGAAAGTATCTGGCTGATATGGGCATGAATTACGTGATGGCAAACATGGACCTTCTTGATGGCTTGCCCTACCGCGGGCAGTACCATCCCTATATGGAATGGATGGATATCAACTACGGCGGCAAAAGCCTGGTGCATTACCATGCAACGGTTCAGCCATGAAGGATCTGCCTCTTGCACAGCCGGAACCGGATTCCGCTAAGAGCGGCGATTCCATTCCCCGCACGCGGCCATTCGGTGTAACCCTGTTCCTTTGGATGGTGTTAAGCCTATCAGTGTGGGGTTTGCTGCGCCTATCTGCAGCCCTCACCTGGCGCGATCTACTGACGCAATTTCATGCCAGCCTGAGCCCGCTGTACCTGTCCATTACTGGTGTTGGCTGGGCGCTCGCAGGAGTGCTGCTATTGTGGAGCATTTGGGCTGGCAAGCGCTGGGCACACCCCGCGATTCCCATCGCTGTCACATTATGGCTGGCTGAATACTGGATCGAGCGTATTTTCTTCGAGGCTTCGCGAGCCAACCTTCCATTTATGTTGGTCCTCTCGCTGGTCTTGCTAACAGTTACACTATTAATCACCTTTAATCGAAATACAAAAGACTTTCTCTTAAAAAGTGAGGAACATGAGCAACCACAAGAACATTCACCATCTGAGTGAACAGAAGGCGAAATCCCGCCTGGGCGGTGGACCAGACCGGATCGAAGCCCAACACAAAAAAGGACGTCTGACCGCCCGGGAACGGATCGATATCCTGCTCGACAAAGGCTCCTTCCGCGAGATCGATGCCTTTGTCCAGCATCGCACGCATGATTTCAACCTGAATGGGCAAAGGTTCATGAGCGATTCCGTAGTGACAGGCTGGGGTACGATCGAAGGTCGCCTGGTCTACGTATTCTCGCAGGATTTCACCGTCTTTGGCGGCAGTCTTGGCGAGGTGCACGCAGAGAAGATTTGCAAGATCATGGATATGGCGATGAAGAACGGTGCACCCGTGATTGGCTTGAACGATTCGGGTGGAGCGCGCATTCAGGAGGGTGTTGTTGCGCTCGGCGGTTATGCCGATATCTTTTTACGCAATACTCTGGCTTCGGGTGTCATCCCGCAAATCTCTGCCATTATGGGACCCTGCGCCGGCGGCGCGGTCTACTCCCCGGCGCTGACCGATTTTATATTTATGACCCGTAATACCTCGTATATGTTCGTCACCGGACCGGATGTGGTCAAAGCGGTAACCCACGAGGAAGTATCCTTTGAAGATCTCGGTGGTGCGAGCGTTCATTCCGAGAAATCGGGTGTCTGTCACGTCGCCGCCGACAGCGAAGCGGATACGCTTTATCTCATCCGCAAATTGTTAGGCTATCTGCCACAAAACAACATGGAGGATCCTCCGTTTGTGCAAGCTGGGGATGATCCTCTGCGTATGGATGATGCACTCAACACGATCATTCCGGAGGAGCCGGGGAAGCCTTACGATATTAAAGATGCGATTCGCAAGATCGTGGACAATGGACAGTTCTTTGAAATCCATGAAGGCTATGCCCAAAATATTGTCGTCGGTTTTGGGCGTTTAGGTGGACATTCTGTAGGCATTGTGGCCAATCAACCCGCTGTGCTGGCGGGTGTACTCGATATCGACGCCAGCGAGAAGGGTGCACGCTTTGTCCGCTTTTGTGACTCATTCAACATTCCAATCATTACCTTTGAGGATGTCCCAGGCTTCTTGCCGGGTACGGTTCAGGAACATCATGGGATCATTCGCTCGGGCGCGAAGCTATTGTATGCGTATTGTGAGGCGACAGTTCCCAAACTGACGGTGATCACGCGCAAAGCATATGGCGGTGCGTACTGCGTGATGTCCTCCAAGCATATCCGCAGTGATTTAAATCTCGCCTGGCCCTCAGCCGAAATCGCGGTGATGGGACCCGAAGGGGCGGTCAATATCATTTTCCGTAAGGAACTCGAAAAGGCGAAAGACCCGGTCAAGAAGAAAGCGGAGCTGGTGGCAGAATATCGCGAGAAATTTGCCAGCCCGTATGTGGCAGCGGAACGTGGTTATATTGACGATGTGATCGAGCCAAAGGAGACGCGTCCGCGTTTGATCAAT
>DATHUN010000693.1:0-6408 GCA_035462205.1 Anaerolineales bacterium | reverse complement strand
ATTGAACCCTTGGCAGTTGCCATATTAATGAACTCCTTCAGAATACTTCCAGATAATCCTGGAATATTTAACGAAAAAACCCACGATATGAGACGATTAAAGCAAGTCAACACATTTCATAAAGGTTACAAGGTAAACCTGTCTATTCCGGAATCTAGGCGAATCTCCATTAAATCGTGATAATACCGGGTGCGGATTCTCGTTAATGCAACTATGCAGACATTCTCAGCAAGCCGTCTTCATCGGGATGTTTTTAGCGAGACTCCTATTTCACACAAATCACAGCGGCGGGGTTACACTGTAAGGTGCAGAGGTAACCATCCGTTGAAAAAATCTGGGAATGAGTCCACTCACTCTCATTTCAGGAAGTGTTTTGAGAATAAACAAATCCGTGCAAACCATGGACGCCAAAGACCTTATCCTAGACTCGCTCGATGAACGAAGCGCAACGTATGTCAAAAAAGCCAAACGTTGCCGTGATGACTTTTCAAGCGATGCCGTGCATGATCTGCGCACTTCCATTCGTCGGTTGTTAGCCATCCTTGAGGTGGTTGCGTTTATGACGTCTGGCTCTAAAATCGAAAAATTATCGGATCGCCTCGAAGATCAATTGGATGGGTTTAGCGATCTGCGCGATATGCATGTGATGCTGGATCAACTAGAGAAGGATGTCACCACCCTGCCCGAGTTGGAACCCTTCCAAAACTATCTGGAGAAACGCGAGAAACGCCGGCAGCGCCAGGATCAAAAGCACGTCCAGAACATCAAGCCTGGTGGCATCGAGAAACGGCTGCTCAAGATCAGACGAGACGTGGAAGCGCTCGCAGAAGTGGATGTGCGCAGGGAACTGCCTCAAGCGGTAGACCAGGCTTATTTGACGGTAATCCAGCGTTATGGCGAGGTCGATCCGGTCCAGCTCGTCACCATTCACGAGTTGCGGGTCGCGTTCAAAAATTTCCGTTATATGGTCGAAGCCATCCATCCCTGTCTGCCAAACTTCCCGGAAACGCTGCTCAAGCGCATGCAGGAATATCAAACCGAGATGGGGAATGTTCATGATATACAAGTTTTTCTGGAAACACTGGCTGAGTTTGCCGAAAAGAGTGAGTCCTACAACGTGGTCCCCGTTCGCCGCATCTATGAAAGGAATCTTGCGGAAGTCGTATCGGATTTCCTCAAACATAAACATGAAGTGCTCACCTTTTGGCGTGCCACACCTTTAGAAGCCTTCCCCTGGGAGGCTGGTCAAACCAAAAAGGAGGAATGACCATGAAACTATATATTGTCCGCCATGCAATTGCTGTCTCTCGCGGGACTCCCGGCTATGAGGATGACAGCCAGCGTCCGCTCACCGGCGCCGGGCGCAAAAAGTTTAAAAAGATTGTGAGAGGACTCAACGAACTGGGGCTTAATTTTGATGTGATTCTTTCCAGCCCGTATGTGCGAGCCCGGGATACGGCCAAGATCCTGGCGAAAGAGTTTGGCATGAAAAATAAGATTGCCTTCAGTGACAACCTGATCCCGCCTGGGAATTTCGAGAATCTGGTCAAAGAAATCCAGGAAAAGTATGATGTTGGTAATCTGGCCCTGGTCGGGCATGAACCCATGCTCAGTAGTTTAATAAGCTGGCTGGCAACCGGGAATACGGATATGAAACTCAGCCTCAAGAAGGGTGGGGTGGCATCTCTCATCGCAGAGAATCTGTACCAGGATGGTCGCGCTGCCCTTCAGTGGCTGCTCACACCGGCACAAATGGTGGAGCTTTCTAAATAATTTGCAATTACAGGAAGTAAAAGCGTACACATGTCAGTCGTAGAAGTGAAGCCCACAATACTCACAGATCCATCTCCGTATATCCCGCGCGATCTCAGCCTGCTCGAATTTCAACGCCGTGTACTGGAGCAGGCGCAGGATGAACGCATACCGTTATTGGAGCGCGTCAAGTTCCTCGGGATCTTTGGTTCCAATATGGACGAGTTCTTCATGCTGCGGGTTTCGAACCTGCGCCGGCGGATCACGGAGAACGGAAACAACGGCTCCGCCCAGGAACTCTCCGCCGAATTGGTTGCCGTCCGTACGCTTGCCCGCGAATTGTATGCGGCTGCACAGCAGTGTTTGCATCAGGATATTCTTTTGAAGCTGGAGAAAGCGGGGATTCGTTTGCTCGATTATTCGCAGCTGACGAAACATCAGAAGGAGCGGGTCTACAGCTATTTCAAGAAAACGGTGTCTCCACTCCTGATCCCGTTGCCTTTGAGTTACGGGCACGCCTTTCCCCATATCACCAACTTGTACCTGAACCTGGCGGTCGTTCTGCAGGATAAAAAAGGAAGCATCAAGCTGATGCGTTTGCAGGTGCCCGATACCTTGTCACGTTTGTTTCCGGTTAAGCACTCCTCGGACAAGTCGCGCAAGAACGGGAAGGCGACGGACAACTATTCGTTTCTGTGGCTCGAGCAAATCATTATCGATCATCTGGATGAAGTCTTCCCGGATGCAAAGATCCTTGGCGTGCATCCCTTCCGCATTATTCGCGATGCGGCTCTGCGGATGGACGATCTTGAATATGATCCGCTGGAGAATGTGGAGGAAAGCATCCAGCAATTGAACCGGCAGCGCCGCGAGTTCGGTGCCGTCATGCAGGTGGCGATCTATAAAGATATGCCCGATGCGATTCGCAATTTGTTGACGGAGCTGCTCAAAGTGGACCCACAGGACTTTTATGTCAAAGGGATTCCGCTCGGCATGCGCAGTCTGTGGCAGCTCTATAACAGCGTCGACCGCGATGATTTGAAATACCGTGAATACAAGCCTGCCGTGCCGAAGCTCTTCAGGAAGGTATCACAGCCCCAGCACATCTTCTCTGCCATTCAGGAGGGGAATATTCTGCTCCATCATCCTTATGATTCCTTTGAGCCAGTGGTGGATTTTCTTTCGTGCGCCGCCCGGGATCCCAAGGTGCTATCTATTCACCAGACCCTGTACCGCGTCGGACAGGATTCGCCGATCGTCAAAACACTGATGGAAGCTTCGATGCGCGGCAAGGAAGTCACCGCGGTGATCGAGCTCAAGGCAACCTTCGACGAAGAGTCGAACATGAACTGGGCGCACCAGCTCGAACAATCGGGGGTCAATGTTGTCGATGGTTTGCCCGGATTTAAGACGCATTCCAAGATGGGCATGGTCCTGCGCCAGGAGAAGACTGGACTTCGCCGCTACCTTCACCTTTCGACCGGAAATTACAATACGGTCACCTCTCATATCTACGAAGATATCGGCATGTTCACCTGTGACCCCGTCCTCGGGCAAGATGTAGCGAACCTGTTTAAATACCTGCTGGAACAGGGAGGTGAGCAGAAATACCAAAAGGCTCTTGTGGCTCCCCTGAACCTGCGCCAGCGACTGGAAGCATTGATCCACCGTGAAATGGAGCATAGGCGGGCAGGCTTCCCGGCGCGTTTGATTTTCAAAGTTAATTCCCTCACCGATCTGGAGATGGTGGATTTATTGTATGAGGCTTCGCGGGCGGGCGTCCAGATCGACTTGTTTGTCCGAGGCATGTGCTGCCTGCGACCCGGTGTACCGGGACGCAGCGAAAATATTCGCGTGACCAGCATCGTCGGTCGCTACCTGGAACACAGCCGCATTTATTATTTCTTTAACGGTGGTCAGGAACAGATTTATCTGGGTTCCGCCGATTTGATGGAGCGCAATCTGAATCGTCGGGTGGAGCTGCTCTTCCCGTTGGAAAACCCCGAGCACATTCGCTTGATCTGTGAGGACGTGCTGAATGTGTATCTGCGAGATAACCAGCTTGCGTATGCGCTGCGTTCAGACGGCAAGTACGAACGCAAAGTACCTGGTCAGGGGGAGCGACCGGTCAATGTGCAGAACTGGTTAATGCATGCCCGACGAAGGTCGTGACCCGGAACAGTCATGATGAGCAAGCCTCCGCCCATGCTGGCGGAGGCTTTATATTTACCATTCTAATGGTAAGCAAAACTGCCTGTTAAAGTTAAGCTGATTTGCGCTCTACTTGAACCTGCTTGATGAGCATAATTTAGATACTGCCTATCGTTGAATTTGGGAGTACCATAGAATAGCACGGACTACTTGCGAGGATTTTAAGAGGTAACCATGAATAGCCATAACCACGACCATTCCCAACATGCCGAACAAGATAAACAAATGGATCATGCGGCGATGGATCATTCCATGCACGAGATGGAAGATCACTCGGAACATCAGGTACATCAAGGTCATAAGATGCCGGCATCTAACGCACCAGCCCATGAGGATCATCCCGCCCATGGCGCGCATCAGGGTCACACGATGCCGATGGGGGAGACCACGGGTCAGGTAGACCATTCTGCTCACGCCGGTCACGGCACCGACCACACCGGTCACGAGCAGATGTTCCGCAACCGTTTCTGGTGGAGTCTGCTATTGAGTATTCCTGTTTTGCTCTACAGTGGAATGATTCAAATGTGGCTTGGTTTCACGCCGCCGGTATTCCCGTTCAGCCAGTGGATTCCCTTTATCTTCTCACTGATCGTATTTGCCTATGGCGGCATTCCATTTTTACAAATGGCTGTCCCCGAATTGCAGGATCGAAAACCCGGCATGATGACGCTCATTTCGCTGGCAATTTCGGTTGCCCTGATCTATAGTGTCGCGGCGCAATTCCTCAATCTGGGCGAAGGCTTTTTCTGGGAACTGGTCACGTTAATTGACATTATGCTGCTCGGTCACTGGCTGGAGATGCGGTCCGTACGACAGGCGTCCGGTGCCCTCAATGAATTAGCCAGACTCATGCCCGATACTGCCGAGCGCATCCAGCAGGGAGATACAACGGAGAACGTACCGGTCTCCGCGCTGAAAAAAGGGGACCTGGTGCTTGTCCGTCCGGGGGCAAGCATCCCTGCCGATGGCGAAGTGACCGATGGCCATTCGGACGTCAACGAGGCGATGATCACAGGCGAATCGCAACCAGTCCATAAAATGAACGGCGCAAAGGTCATCGCGGGAACGATCAATGGAGATGGCAGCTTGCGTGTGCGCGTCACAGCCACCGGGACAGAGACCGCCCTGGCTGGCATTATGCGGCTCGTCGAACAGGCACAGCAATCCAAATCGCGAACGCAGGTCCTGGCCGATAAAGCCGCGGGCTGGCTGTTTTACGTTGCCCTCGTGTCGGCTCTCATCACTGCCATTGCCTGGACGATTGCGGAAAGCTTCAATATTGAAGTGTTGAATCGGGTTGTCACGGTGCTGGTCATTGCCTGTCCGCATGCGCTCGGGCTGGCGATTCCTCTGGTCGTGGCGATTACCACCGCCATGGGCGCTAAGAACGGTATCCTGGTCCGCAACCGTCTGGCGCTCGAAGCCGCCCGTGAAATTGACGTGGTCATTTTTGATAAGACGGGAACGCTGACTCAAGGCCATTTCGGCGTGGTGGATACGGCAACTGCACAGGGCTGGGATTCCGACCGTGCCCTTGCCCTCGCCGCGGCGCTCGAAGCAGACTCGGAACATCTGATCTCCCAAGCCATCCGCCGCGTCGCCCGGGACCGAAAGCTGACCCTGCCTTCGATCCAAAAATTCTCGGCCTTGAAGGGCCGCGGAATTCAAGGGAATTTTGAGAATCAAACGTATTATGTTGGCGGCCCGCGCTTGCTTGAAATGCTTTCGCTGACCCCCGAAGCCAATATCAAGACCTTCACCGATGCAGCCAATAATAAAGCACAATCCGTTGTGTACTTGACCAGTCAGGATAAGATTCTTGCCGCAATCGCGGTCGCAGATGTGATCCGCCCAGAAAGCAAAAGAGCCGTCGAGGAATTAAACAAAATGGGTATCGAAGTTGCCATGCTGACCGGCGACAGCCAGGCTGTGGCAAAAGCGGTTGCCAGTCAACTTGGAATTCAGCGCGTATTTGCTGAAGTGCTGCCAGAGCATAAAGATCAAAAGGTGATGGAGCTGCAAAAGCAGGGCAAGCGCGTCGCCATGGTCGGTGACGGCGTCAACGACGCGCCCGCTCTCACCCGCGCCGACGTGGGCATTGCAATCGGAGGCGGCACAGATGTCGCCATTGAATCCGCAGGTTTGATCCTCGTCAACAGCAATCCGCTGGACGTCGTCAAGATTTTCAAGCTCAGCCGCGCCAGTTATAACAAGATGGTACAAAACCTGTGGTGGGCAGCCGGGTATAACGTGGTTGCCATCCCGCTCGCTGCCGGGGTCTTGGCGAATTGGGGCATCCTGCTTTCGCCAGCAGTCGGTGCGCTACTGATGTCAGTAAGCACGATTGTCGTTGCCATCAACGCCCAGTTGCTGCGGAGAACTGTTTTATAAAAAAGACCTCCTGCATAAGTCAATGTAGGTCAGGCTTTTAGCCTGACTGTTCTA
>DATHUN010000692.1:0-3950 GCA_035462205.1 Anaerolineales bacterium | reverse complement strand
AGCGCCGCGGGTTCTTCGAGAGCGCCCCGGTAATCAGATAGTCGAACTTTATTGGTGGCACCGATTTCAACGAGCTTCGCCCCGGATTGTTTCATCACATCCGGAACACGAAATCCCCCACCGATTTCGACCAGCTGCGTGCGAGAGATGATTACACGTTTTTTGCTTGCCAGCGCAGATAAGACCAGCAAGACAGCCGATGCGTTGTTATTGACAACTACAGCCGCTTCGGCACCCGTCAGCTTTTGTAGGATCGATTCGGCATGGATCAAACGTGAACCGCGCTGCCCCTTCTGCAAATCATATTCCAGCGTGGAATAATTTTCGGCAACCTCTTTCATTGCCTTGATCGTCGCATTGGATAAAGGAGCACGTCCCAGATTTGTATGAAGAATCACCCCTGTTGCATTAATAACAGGTTGAAGGGTTGGCGATGTCCATATGGCAATATGAGATCCGGCGTGCGCTAGAATCTCGTCCATCGAAGGCAGCTGCCATTCCGGCTCCACCTTGAACCGAGCGCGGATTTCATCCAATGTCGATCGAAGCGCATTCAAAGTTAGGGGACGACCAAACTCCTGAATAAGATGGTCCGAATGCTGCAAAAGTTGTTCGATCGAAGGGAGGTCACGAAGGCTGGTCATCGATGCTGACCGGAGGTTTCCAGTGCGCTTTTTCGCGCAGCCGCATGAAATACTCGATGGCTACCAGCCCGCCCGCAAGGCCGAGAACTACATAAGCTGTGACGAGTCGTCCGAGCTGTAACCAGGCGAGTGTGGCGCCATACACGCCGAACCACATCGCCTGCCGGACGATGACATTGGCTTCGGCCGGTTTTTCGCTCGGAAAACGACGGTGGAAAAAATAGACAATCGGTAAAACGGTGCCGGTGATTGCCAGCAGGCTTAGCACAAAGAATCCCCAACGCGGCCAGACGTAGGGAAGTGTTTGCGTGATGAGAAAATACAATCCGCCCCAACCGGTGACCATGAGTGCAAGAGCGGAAAACCCAAAAGGTCGAAAGGGAAGTGGTTGATCCATTGCAGGAATTATACTCTGTGTATATCAGGCTCACGCGGCCGCCTTGGCGATAGCGTTCCGAGATAATTAATAACAGCAGATAATAAATCTTACATCTTCTTCTAGTGCCAAGAAGCAGGCGGATTTATAATGTTTGCCTCGACGATCAAGGTATGGAGGTTAGTGAAATGAATGTATCCGAAGCTATTCGCACAAAACGGGCTATTCGTAAGTTTCAAGACAAGCCGCTTCCTGAGGATGTTGTCCAGAGCATTTTGAACGCGGGACGCCGGTCGCAGTCATCTAAAAATGAACAACCGTGGAAGTTCATTGCGATTCGCGATAAATCAATCCTCCAAGCCTTGTCCGAGTGCGGGCAGTGGGCGGGACATCTTGCCGGCGCAGCGCTGGGGGTCGCCATTCTCACACCGGAACCCACCGCCAAATTTCAGATTATGTTTGACGCCGGACAGGCCGCAGCGTTCATGCAGCTCGCCGCGTGGGAATTGGGAGTGGGCTCGGTCCCCGCTTCGATCTATGAGCCGGAGAAAGCGCGTGCTATTTTAGGATTTCCGCCCGAATGGCACCTGCGTATTGCTCTGTCGTTTGGTTATCCCTTGGAGGAGAAAAAATTATCTGCCGCGCCCAAGAAAGGCGGACGAAGAACGCTCGAGGAAGTTGTCCACTGGGATCGATGGTGAACAGATCTTAGAGTTTCTGCTTTTGGATTGACCTACATGGAACAGTACACCAACTCGATTTCCCTCTTGCTTCAACACGGACAGCGATTCATCGAGATCTGGAATTTCCAGGTCATCATCGCCGTTGCTGCGATTGGATTTGTTATGTCTCATGAGGGTCTCACCTCTACGAACAGAGTCCGCATTCACGTCACGATTGTCTTTTTGTTGATCGCCCTCTTCAGCGTGTACACGGAATCCATTCATCACCAGCGTGAGGCGTTGGTGTGGAAGGCAATTGAAGCTCGCGTTGCTGCCTCGCCCAGCGAATTCCTGCCGCAAGAAGTGGACGATATCAACTCGCTCAAGCCGACACCGTTTATAATCAAAGCGGGCGCTCTGATCGTGGCAGATCTCCTCGTCGTCGCCGTCACGTGGATGAGCCCACGGATGAGAGAATGAAATCATTGCTAGTACATCTGCTTGATAAGCATGTACACAGACAAAGCTCTAATCGAACAAAATTTCTTTGCACCGAGGAAACTATCATGTCCACTGTTGAACAACAAGAAATCAGCTTACTACGAAGCCGCATTGTCCGCTTGGAAGCACAGGTCGATTTTCTTTACCGGCATCTGGGTGTGAGGTATGTTGAGCAAAACAGCCCGGATGATGACCCGCGTGTCCTGGATGCCCTGCGCAAGAACAATATGATCGAAGCAATCAAGCACTATCGTGAGATCAATGATATCGGGTTGGCAGAAGCCAAAGCCGCCGTGGAGGCAATCCGTGCGCGGCACGGGATCTGATTCAAAGCCGGAATAATCGATTGATCTAAGAGGGTCGGATGAAAATGACGACAATAGAATTCGATACGCCGACCCTCAATGAAAAAGGGGAAATCATTGGGCAGACTCGTCATCGCGCCGAACAATTCACAGAAGATTTGGAAATTGGCATATCGCTGGAAATGATCCTCATTCCAGCGGGTATCTTCAAAATGGGATCACTTCCTCACCAGGGAAATGTTGATGAACAGCCACAACATCTTGTCACCATCAAGTCATTCATGATGGGAAAATTCCTAGTCACCCAGGGACAATGGAAAGCTGTAATGAGAAAACTGCCTCCCTGCCTCTTCCAAGGGGACCATCTGCCCGTCGAACGGGTTTCCTGGAATGACACGCAAAAATTCTGTCATCGACTCTCAAAGCTGACAGGGCGAAATTATCAACTGCCCAGTGAAACGCAATGGGAATATGCTTGCCGCGCAGGGACGAGTACTCCGTTCAGCTTCGGTGAAACACTCACCGTGGAAGTGGCAAACTTCAACGGTGAACACACGTTTCGCGAAGAGCCACGCGGTTACTATTTTCACTCCACAAGCGAAGGCGGTAAATTTCCATCAAATGCTTTTCGACTCTATGATATGCATGGCAATCTCTGGGAATGGTGCGCAGATAGCTGGCTGGATGATTATTCGTCTTCTCCCAGAGACAGTAGTTCTTATCAAATTAAAGACAGCCTCTATCGCGTCGCCCGTGGTGGATCGTGGCACGAGCCACCGACTCTTTGCCGTAGTGCGGCAAGATTGCGAGTGCTGCAATCCGATGCAGAGGAGTTTCTAGGATTTCGGGTCGTCTCAAATATTAATTAGACATTAGTCAAAGATTAGATTATAATGAGAGCGAACGACACAAAACCAATTTCTTATGGAGGCAAAAATGAACTGGCTTGTATGGATCATCTTTGGCGCACTTGCTGGATGGATCGCTAGTATCGTCATGGGAAAGAATAAGCAAATGGGAGCGATTGCTAACATCGTGGTTGGCATCATCGGCGCGCTGATCGGCGGCTGGCTGATGAGCCTCTTCGGAGCCCAGGGTGTCACCGGCTTTAACATTCCCAGCCTGATCGTTGCGATCATCGGTGCAATTGTCCTGCTCTTTGTGGTGGGTTTGTTCCGCCGGGCCTAACTAATTGACCCATCGCAGATTTGGGGAATCGCTCATTGATAGTTAAAAAGGCAACCGGAAGGCTGCGTAGTAATAATTTGGCTCCTGCCTAAAGGATGAAGGTCACCACATATTTGAGGCGGATGAGTCCAGCTCAATAGATAGCGGAGACTGTCGCTTGTCGCAGTCTCCGCAGATTTTAATTACCGAGTAGGAGAAAAATCAGAAGCCACTTAATACTTTTGGACTGCACGACGAATCCAAATCCTATTTTCCAATACAGATGTGGGTTAAT
>DATHUN010000691.1:0-13077 GCA_035462205.1 Anaerolineales bacterium | reverse complement strand
GCGCTCCCTCAGAGTGACATTCTACATAGAAAGGAAGGATAAAGGATGAGAGTATTACGAATCTTTTTTCTCGGGTTGCTGTATGGCTGGCTGATGCGCTGGATCATAGACGAAATTTATACCAAAGACCATCTCAGGATGATGACAAATCAAAACACGCTGCTGCGCGAACGCATCCGCGAAATGGAAGCGTCGAATTCATTGGCGCTCGCACCGGCGCAGCGCACCGAGCTGGCGTCCACACGAATGCAACCACCTCAACCCGTACAGCGCGAAGAACCCGCCTCCCCACCTGCTTCCATTCCCACGCCACAACCAAAGGCAGCTGCTCCGCGAGCGAAGAAAAACGATGACTTGAAACTCATCAAAGGCATCGGTCCCCAGCTGGAGAAAAAACTAAACAACGCCGGCGTCAGAACGTTCGATCAGATGTCACGGCTGACGACAGCCGAGTTGCAAGCCATTCTCGGCATTTCCAAGCGCGGTCTGCAGAACGCCGATAATTTGATCAGCCAGGCCAGGAAATTTGCTCAAGACAACGCAAATCGCTAATCCAAACCTTTCAGGAACTCGAGTGCGATCCGGTTGAACTCACTCGCATTCGATTGATGAGGCACATGCCCTGCGCGGAGGGATTTCCCTACAGCGCGGGGCATTTGATTCACCAGTTTGCTAAACGAGCTGGGATGTAACGTTTTGTCACGCTCGCCCCACACGACCAGCGTGGGAGCAGATAGAGTCGCCAAATTTCCATTTATATCGGGAACATCATTCAAAACGCTATAAACACCGGGCGAGGTACGCGTGTAATCGAATGCGGTCTGGGCGCGAATCCGTTCGGGCAGCGAATGGATCGCGCCGGTGCTGTGGCCCATCGCCCTACTGGTCATCTCCACGATCAGGCGGAACATCCAGGACGGCGTGCGCCCGACGATGAAGCTGCTTACACGCGGACGGAGATAGGTTCGGCGCAGGAGCGCAGGGAGCTGCGAGAGCGAATAAAACGGATCGATCAGGATCAAGCCCCGCGTCCAGGCTGAGACGCGGCGGGCATATTCCAGCGCAATATACCCACCCATGGAATGCCCGATCAGAATGGCGGGTTCCGTCAGATGCAGCGATCTCATCCAGGTGGAAAAGTGATCGAGCATCCAGTCCATCTGATAGGCGTGCGATTCCAGCTTGGGACTATCCCCGTGACCTAACAAATCCAAGGCATAGGAAGCATAGCCATGTTCGCTGAGGACCGGGATGAGGTCATCCCAATCATGCAGAGAGGCAGCAACACCATGAATCAAAATGACCGGCGAGCCTGTGCCCGCTTGAATGTAATTTGCGTGGGTCGGAATGGTGAAATTATTCGGTATGGTTCTCATATCTCTTTGCTAATTCTCTCCGCAACACCTTGCCGATAAATGTGCGCGGGAAGTCATCCATGAAGATGACAAAGCGTGGCACAAGATGCGGAGGTAATCGGCGCTTGCAGTACGAAATAACGGCCGCCGGCGTGGGCCGTTCCTTACCCGCGGCGCTCGCAATGACAAAGGCAAATGGGTTGCCGGCGATGCCGACTACAGCCACCTCTTTGATCTGGGGAATCTCGTAGATCACTTCTTCCACATCGCGCGGGAAGGCGGGTGTGGCAGGCTGGGCGCGCGAAGCGTACCACATGTCTGCCTTGCGGGCGATGATCCGAAAATATCCGTCCTCATCCACTTGAGCTACGTCGCCGGTCAGCAGCCAGCGGTCTTCGGTCAGGACTTCACTGGTCGCTTTACTATCTTTCCAGTAGCCCATCATCACCTGGGGACCGCGTACGGCGAGCTCCCCGATCTGCCCCACTTTGACGTCGCGGTGACGATAGGTGAGATCGACAATTTTTGCCTCTGTAGACGGAAGTGGAACGCCAATGGTACCAACCTTGCGATTCTCAGAGAGTGGATTGGCATGCGTGACCGGCGAGGCTTCTGTCAAGCCGTATCCTTCCACAAGGTGGCCCTTGGTCAATTTCTCGAAGGATTCCTGTACTTCGACAGGCAGCGGTGCCGAGCCGCTGATACAGGCTTTGATAGACTTGATTCCATATTGGCGCACGCCGCGGAAAGAATTGATTGCCACGTACATATTCGGAGACCCGGGAAAGATCGTCGGACGATATCTCCGGATCGTTTTCAGCACATCCAAGATTTGAAATTGCGGCTTGAGGATCATTGCCGCACCAATGGCGACGGGCGCGTTCAAGGCGGCGGTCAGACCATAACTATGGAAGAACGGTACCACGCACAGGAATCGCTCGTTGCCTTCTATCGCCTCCGGCAGCCAGTGCCGCGTTTGCAGGGCATTTGCCACCAGGTTGCGATGCGAGAGCATGACGCCTTTGGACTGGGCGGTCGTGCCTCCCGTATAAATAATGGCAGCCAGGTCTGCAGGACTAACGTCAATACCGGGTGATTTGTTACTTTGCCCGGCAACAAACTCGGTCCAGTCCAATGAATTGGGCAAACGAAAGGCGCGGTTGCGCCAGCGCGAGATAAAAAACTTGATCAGCGACAACGTATCAGCCGCGTCGGTCAACAAGACATGCAGAATGCCGGCTTCCTTTTGCAGGCGCGCCGCCAGTCCGGCCCAGATCGAGAGCGTCACGAGCACAGTGGCTTCCGAATCCTTGATCTGCCGAATGACTTCCTCCGGCTCGATCATCGGCGGCACGAAGACGGCCGTCGTATCCGCCTTCATCGTCCCATAAAAGGCAATCACCATTTGCGGGATGTTTGGCAGCAGCAGGGCAACCCGCGTGCCTTTGGTGATGCCCAGGCCAAGCAGTGCATTCGCAAAGCGGTTGACGTCATGGTTCAAACGCCGGTAGGAAAATGTTTTGCCTTCAAAAAAGATCGCCGGGTGCAGTGGGAACCGGCGCACGGCGGAACGCAATAAATGGTTGATGGGGATATTTGGAATGGCGATGGTATAGGGTACACCAGCCTCATAGTGCTCCAGCCAGGCACGGGTTTTGCGTAACGTTTCCCGTTCCGTCGTTTTTTTGTGGATGGGTTCGGATGACCCACGCCACGAGCGCTGACCGTGACCTTCCAGGAACCGTTCGATGGCGCGGTTCACCGCCTCGTGCCGTTCCAGCATGACCAAGTGACCGGAAGCGGGAATATCGGCTTCTTCCGCCCCGGGAATCGTTTCGGTTACCTTTGCAAACCGGGCACGCTCGAAAACAACGTCGCGGTTGCCACGAATGACCAGTGTGGGCACATCCAGTAATCGGAACCGCTCCAACCCCTGCCATTTGGACATGTTCTGGTAATAAATCTTCTTTAAGATCGTTGGAGGAGCCGCTAGCCATTTGCGTGTAAAGCGGCCTACGATTCTCAGCAACCAGTTTGGAAGGCTCAAGCCGAATGCCCAAAGAGGCTGCAGTCGAAACTCTCCTGCCGTTGCAATGACAACAAGTCGTTCCACCCTCTCGGGATTCCGCAACGCGTATTCGGTCACGAGTGCGCCACCAAAGGAATGCCCCACCAGGACAAATTTGCCTTTGACCTTTAACAACGTCAGCGCGCTTTCCATATCGGTGATGAGTCGATCCATCTCGTAACCGGAAGGAGGCCGGTCAGAGAGCCCATGCCCGCGCAGGTCGAGGGCGATGACACGGTTCTCCAAGGCAAAATTTTGCATCTGGTATTGCCATTGCTCCGCATAGCCCCCGAAGCCATGGATAAAAACAAGCGTCCGCTGGGGATGATCGGGCCAAATGTCGATCGCCGAAAGTCTCACCAGCGGATTTGTCGAGATGCGAAGCTCATGACGGTAAAGGTCGAGGTCGATGTCCATGTAGGGAGTTTACATGAGGCAGGAAACGATGTCAATCGAAGAAAGCTTGCCCAGATAGAACGTGTAAGAATAAGATCATGAGACCAATAACCTCCGGGCCGGATCTCTCCGGCCCGGAGGGATGGCTGTCCCCACTTTTCTGTGTACATTGATAAGACGCTACCAATTACTGTGAAGCAACCAGGAGATAGCCATCGAACGTGCTATACGTCAGACCACTCGCCATATTCACAATTCGATTTACTGTGATGGTGCCTTTGGCACCGATGAACCGTCCGCTACCGCCAGTCACTTTGTAAATTTGCACCAGGTTGTAGATCCCCGGCCTGGCCGTCTCTATCGCCTGTCCCACACCGGTCACATCGATACGGTTCCCATTGGGCCACGCAAATTGCGCGGTTTCGACGGTGGATAGGTCCGCCAAATTGATCTCGCCCTTGTAGACCAGCGTAAATTGACCGAGCTCGGTGGCAATCCCCGAGCCACTGGCGTTCAGTGAAACGATGGGATAGCTGGCGCCATACACCTCTGGAGATTGCGCTGTACCTTTGAACGCAAGGCGCGTGAACTTTGTCGATAGGTCGGCTGCCGGTGCGGCGAGGGCTGTACGACCGAGCAAAGCGAAGAAACTTACAACACAGGCGAATATAAGAATTCTTTTCATGGTTCCTCCAGTTGCCGCTGGAACAGGCTTGCTCTCTTCAGATACGCGGCTTGTTTCGGTGCTTAGAATGTAGCAAATCGGCATTGCCCGTTGGTCACAAAAACAGTTACAAAAAGTGGGACAATCAGCGATACTTCCGGCATTGGCTCCTACTTAAGATAAACGCAGCTTGCCTGAATTTTCCGGCAATTGGTTCGAACCAATAGTTCATCGTGAACTCAAACCCGTGGAAAGTAGGTTGACCTGGAAACGGTTGGCTGAACAGGGCAAGGGGCCGCCAACCGCCTTTAAGAATCAAAATCCCGCACCGTTAACAGGCGGTGCGGGTTCACGTGCGCTCACAGAGAAGAAATTGTGAGCGTATCTGTCCTTTACCTATAAGTTAGACAAAGTATAGTAGTTTGATAAAGTAATTACAATTGATATCTTTTGAACGGAAATTATCCTGAAGTCTTTGCACGGCGGCTTTGCCAGCGGAGTGCAGCACCCCATATGGCCAGCGGTATTACACTCCCTATCGCCAACAGGAGGACGATCGTGCGGGGATTGAGATGAAACATGTCAGTAATAAACCCTGTCAACCAAAGCGAGATCGACACGGCTAATGTAAAGACCGCGATATCGAAGGCAAAGACACGTCCCAGCAAATGATTAGGAACGGTCATCTGCAATAACACATCGCTGTACGTCCAGTTGATGGAGCCACCGGCGCCGCGCAAGATGCATCCCGCCAGCACAATGGGCAGAGCTGGAGCTAAACCTACAATAAGCCAAGCCAGAGGCATACACATAAATCCACCCAGAATTGCGCGCCGCAGCCAGATGGTGGAGGAATCCCCAAGCCGGTTTGAAATGAGCGGTCCAATCACCGAGCCCAACCCGAAGGCAGCAAACATCAGCCCCAGAGTGGTTGCCCCATCCCGTCCTTCGCGGAAGACATGGGCAGCATACAGAGCAGTAACAATATCGAAGCTGCCCACTTGGCCTAATGCCTTGACCAGTGTCACCAGTCCAACATCTAAATTTTTTCGCACATAACTCATGCCATCTATAAAATTTTGCCAGCCGCTCTCCAGGACATAAGCCGCGTCAACATGGAACTGACCCGTGATGCTGAGAACCAGCGCTGCTGAGGCCAGGAAGCTTGCCGCGTCTACAATCAGAGAGACGCGCACTCCGAAGAGGGAAGCGGTAAGTCCGCCTATGGCGCCTCCCAGGGCGAGCATGGCGGACCAGGTAATACTGGAAAGCGTGTTCGCGGTGATAAGCTCATCTGCCTCAACAAGCCCTGGTACAAGCGCGGCGCGCGCCGGTTCGAAGAACGCAGAGACGCTGAATTGGAGAACGGTCAGAACATAGAGTAGCCAGAGACGCTCCAGGCGGTCTACCAGTAAAAAGCCAAGCACAATCCCGGCCCGCAACACATCGCTCAGCACAAGGACTTTGCGGCGATCAAATCGATCTGCGATCACTCCTGCAATTGGACTCAACAAGAATGGCGGTAAAGCACGGGCGAGGAACAGACTTCCTACCGCCAGCCCAGACGCGGAATAACGATTCACGATAATCACCAAAGCAATCGTGTTGAACCAGTCGCCCGCAAGGCTGATGACCTGCGCCAGCCAAAGTGATCGAAATCGAGGTCGAAGTCGAAGGAAGGGGAAATATTCACTCATGTAGCAATGATGTCTTCGTGCATCAAAGTTATACTCGCAAAGTGAAAGAGGAATGGAAATTATAGAGACTTAGGAAATCTTTGCTGTGAGCTTCACCGGCAAGCCATATTTGGGACGCATGGTAATTGCCATTTTGCCTTCGTCCTTAGTTCCATACAGTTTCCTTTCTAGCATGCAAAAGACCCCTTCGATTATACTTTCGAGCAAATCGATTGAGGAATTTTCATGGAAAACAAACTAACGCCAAAAGTCATTTTGGAAGGTACACGCCTGACGTTCAAAACCGAGATCGCGTTTGAATTGAACGAGCATCCGCGCGTGGTGGGACCGCGTAAGTATCGTTATCACTCGCCATTGATCTCGTCGGAGTGGTGTACATTCACCAACTATCCGTGGGGACGTGGACCGATCAATTTCGAATCACCGCTCGAAGAATCGCTCGCGATGGAAACTTACGCCACCTGGGCACGTATGTTCGAATTGCAGAAATATTATTCCTGGATCGTAGATCGCTTCCACATTTCCACGCAAGCCTATCAGAAGCAGGCTTATCATAAAGATTATGACTTCCGCTGGCTGGAAGAACGTTTACTGCCGCTAAACTTTCGCATTGTCTTCTGCACGCGCGCGCCAGAAAGTTTCGAAGCGGCGCGAGAGGAACGGCTGAAGGTTTCAGGCAATCCATCGCAATACGATGATCTCAGGCCATTCATCCGTGAGCAGGAATTGATGCGGGAACTGATTGCAAAATCGATGCTGCCAAGTTTGACCCTGGATATCTCTGATAACAATATCTCCAGGGCGGTGGAATGTGTAGCAGATTGGCTCGAATCCTCCGGCGGATTGTACATGCCCGATTAGAGGCTTATAATCATGGCAGGAAAGCGAGGTATAAATGAAAACTCGACGCAAATATTATCAAGACGAAGTCCCCGAAGAAGTTCGCCAGCATGTGCAAGCCGCCCGTGAAGAGATGCGCGAAAGCATCAGAGCGTTTCTGCCACCCGGGTTCGTGGAACACCGTAAGAAAGCCCGCAAGGAGATGCTGCTTGCCTGGCGCAGCCTGATCGACTCGGCCATCGAGCGGATGGATAAGACGAAAGACGAAGAGACACTCGTATAATCCAAAACTGTCCTGCTGATGCAGGACAGTTTCTTTGATCGGCAACACCGACAGGACAATACTATGATCTATTTAATAGGCGGCGCACCACGAGCAGGGAAAAGCATCCTTTGCCAGCAATTCTCCGCCGAGCTAAGAATCGGTTGGATTTCCACGGATCTGATGATGGAACTTCTTAGGGTGAATGGCGATCCCGTTGTAAAAAATGAGTGGAATGCAGCTCCCGCGGCGATCGCGGCAAATGCCAAATGGTTCTACCCCTATCTGGAGCGATTTATCTGGGGTGTAAACTCATGCGCCAAAGATTATGTCATCGAAGGTGTTGACTTTCTCCCCGCGCAGGTATTGCAGCTATTGAATCAATATCCAATACGTACAGTATTTTTGGGGTGCTCGCGAATGACCTTGAAGACATTCGATCAATATCCGGGACATTCAGTCGGTTATAGTCACCTACCGGAACAGGCTAAGCGCCAGATTATCCATGATGTGCCATTGTGGAGTGAATTCATTCGAGAGGAAGCCGGTCGTTTCGGTTTTTCCTACCATGATACGAGCGATGATTTCGAGCACCGTATTCAGGAAGCGCGAGCGCGGCTGTTGGAGTAAACGGTCCTAGCGCCAGGGGGAATGTCCACGCGAAAAAAAAGCCATCCACAAAAATGTCATAGCGGAAAATGCCCACAATACATATGCCAATATATTGTCTCCACTTTGAAATAGCAGCACACCGCTAAATAAAAAGGCAGCAAACATCAGGCTGCCGGTCAGACGGTTGACCGCACTTTCTAGATGGTAGATCTGGCGATTCACGAGCGGTGTGTTCACCGTCAGATCGCCGCGCTCGATGCGGCTCAAGACTCGACCCGTCTGCGCGGGCAGGGCGATGAGCTGCTTAACGACCTCCCCAATCTCCTCCAACCAGACATCCCAATTGGAGACTCCTTCTTCGGTGATCAGCCTGCGCGCATAGGGCACAAGTTGATTCCAAAGGTTGAAATTGGGATCCAAACCAGTGCACATGCCGGATAAGATGGCAACTGTTCTGCCGAGCAATAAAAGATTTTGTGGCAGCTGGAATGGCATTTCATACATCAGCTCACGAAACTGCATGGCAAATTGTGCCATCTCGCGATGATCCACATTGCGCAGCTCGGTCATCGACATGCCCCAAAAGCGGTCGAACATTTGCGACTCGGCCTGCTCGAGTAGCTTGAGGTCGGCGCCAGGCAGCAAGACGTTCAGCGTCTGGAACGACTGCACCACCCGGCTGGCGTTGCGCGTCCCCACGCCCACTAATAGATTGCGCAGTCCCTCACCGAGATTTGCCGGCACGGTGCCCACCATCCCGAAATCTACAAAGGTTAATCGCCAGCTGGCGTTCGTTTCGGTCGTGGCGGGCACGGGAGTGACAAACAAATTTCCGGGGTGCGGATCGGCGTGGAAAAATCCGTCTTCGAAGATCTGTTTGAGATAGGTATCCAGCAACACTTTGGCGACTGCGCCGCGGTCAATGCCTGCAGAGGTAATCGCATCGTAATCGGTGATCTTTATGGCGTAAACGTTTTCAAGCGTCAACACGCGTTTTGTAGTATGGCTGTGTACCACGCGTGGCACATGGACCCGCTTGCGCCCGGCAAAGTTCTTGCGGAAGGTTTCTGCATGATCTGCCTCTGCCAGATAGTCAATCTCCTGGCGAACAGTAGCTTCCAATTCCCTCACCAATGCCGGAACATCTACCCGTTTCCGGATGGGTTCATAGCGCATCAACCATCCGGCGACACGGTGCAGGGCGGAGAAATCCACATCGACCAACTGCTCAATGAAGGGTCGCTGAATCTTGACGACGACATCCTGATATCCTTCCGATTCCGCTGACTCGCGGCGCAGCTGGGCGCGGTGGACCTGTCCGAGGGAGGCGGCCGCCAAAGGGTTCGACTCGAATCGCTCGAAGAGCTGCTCAAGGCGTCCTCCCAATTCGACCTCCGCCAGCCTGCGGATGGCATCAAAATCCTCGGCCGGCACTTCGTCCTGCAAGCCTGAAAGCTCATCGGTAATCTCTACCGGAAGCACATCCAGGCGGGAGGACAGAAACTGACCCACTTTGATCATGACGCCGCCCATACGGATCGCCATTACGCGGAACCGCGCCGCAAGCTGCCGATAACGATTGGAACGTGTACGGCGGCTGAGTCCTCGCAAGCCCGAGCGCGGTAGAACGATTTCCCAGTAAATGAAGCCTGCTATGGCGCGAAAAAAGAATGCCATGATGTACCGATAACGCGCCCGTAAAGATGAATTCTGCATATCTTTGTCCTCCCGTGGATTGTATCACCGCAAAAAATCACCCATCGTTCTACAAGATGGGTGTTTGATAACTATTCTTTTATTAGGGAAAATTTGAAAAGGTGAGACACTTGCCATGATAGGCGGTATTGACAGTGGAATCCCAATACCCGGGTGGCAATTCCAGAACGCGAAAGGCGGTATACGGAATATTGTAGATCGACTCTTTGGTCAGATTCAGGTCAGGATCTGTCCAGTCCTGGGTGGCATAGGGATTATTGATCAGATCCTCGACATAGATCTTAAAAGATCCAGAGTCATCCACCAGAATCATTCCGTATTCCTGCAAAGCGCGGGCGATTATTTTCGCCGTTGGGTCCAGACCCATTTGATCAAAATCCTGGTCAGTCAAGGATGGATCTAACTGGAGACGAGCGCCTTCGGGAATGGCAAAGTGCATATTGCTTTCCCCGTCTGTTTTCGAGGCAGGAAACACGCATTGATCTGCCGCCGGTTCCGTATATCCGAATGCCAGCGCATGTTCGATGCGGCCCTGCTGAATCTCCCAGGGTCGTAATAATCCTGCATAGGCGGGAATGCCTGATCCGCGCGAGGAATGCATCACCGGCGTGCCGTCCCATAGAATATTGTAGACCGAGACTGTCCCTGTTGTCCAGCCTGTAGCCGTACGCTGGGCTTTTGATAAATCGTACTCCAGGCGTGTGACCTTATCAATAATGATCATGCGCGCATCTGTATCCTCGCCAGGCTGTGCATCCTCAGGAATGGGGACGCCTTGCACTAGGTCGGCTCGAATAACATCCTGATCAGAATGGGCTATCGTACACTTATTGATGGTGCAGGGAATATCCCAGCGAGGCGTTTGTTCATCGGCAAAATAGACCGGATAATTGTAAGCTTCACCCGCCGTGATAATTTGCCCGTCGTGTGAAAGTACCAGGTTAGAAACCATCTCTGCAGAATGGACATCATATTTAGGCGACGGATCAATCGGAGTGTTCCAGATGCTCGTTGTACTGTACGGCACCATCTTTTCTATGGGTGCAAGACTCATAGTAGGTGTTGCCAGCGGTGTAGGCTGATCCATGATCTCCACCTGTGTTGATACTGATACAGCGGGAGCAACGGTAGGAGCAATACTATCATTTCCCTCGCGCCAGGTACATCCAGCGCCTAAAATTAGAAGCCAACTTACAGCTATAACAATAAATTGTATATGTCTCGTCAAGAATGCATCTCCGGTCAACAACCCAAATTTTTCTGGATCCTCTTACTTATATTCGCTGAAACAAATTAAGTATATCAAAGGCAAACGCGCGCTTTCTCTATTTCTTAGCAGGATCTTATCCTTGGCAATAAGGCAAGATTGCCCGCAAGCCTGCGATTTTGGATTAAGAATATCCATCGCATGGATTTCTTAGACGGCTAGAAATACAGATGCATGAAAAAATCCCTGCCGCAAGTGGACGGGGATCTATGCGCTAACCAAAGGATGCTTTATGGGCAACTTACGAGGTACGTTTCCCTGGGATCATTTCGAAAATCTGCGTTGGATCTGGTATTTAATGGCTCCCCACACATCGTGCCAAAAGGGAGCAGGATCCGTTCGGGAATAAATAGCGTCCCACTTCGGAACACGTAGCGACCGCAGCCATGCCCCCAAAGTGAGTTCTCCATGTGCCCAGGACGTCATGGCGGATTGAACATCCTGTCGAAAATAGATCCACTTGACCTTCCCATCTTTTTGCTCACGATTTTCTGGTAGAGGTCGCCCGGTTGCATCGCAATACCTCGTATAGAGCAACTCTACGCCATTCGCTTCTGCCGTCGCCGATCTGCCAGTGGGGCGGCCCACATTGGGTTCGATAATGAAATATTTGCCAGTCTTCTCGTCTCGTTTCATTTCTAGGTATGCGAGACCACGAAACCCAACGCTCTGATATAGATTGATTGTTTCGCGTGCGACCTGGTCATCTCTGTAAGCCTCACCGAAACAACCCTGTCCGGTCTTCTGTGGCCATTGACGCAATTTGCGCGAGGTAAAAGTAACCAGCGGCTGCGAATTTGCGCTGAAATAGCAATTGCAAGTAACGTGATTTATATCCGGTCCTTCGATCCAGCCCTGCACGATCATGCTATCGGCCCACTGGGAACATTGGTCATAGCGGGATAGCAAGTCTTCTGCATTCAGAACCTTGAAGGCCTTTTCGCGGGTGTGTTTCCGCCATTCATCGGGACGATAGGGTGGTTTTAAGATAGCCGGGTAGGTCATCTTACGGGATACTTCCTCAGCATCCTTGCGAGAGCATAAAAAGTACGTCTCCGTAAGCGGCAGCTTATGTTCCTGAGCGAATTGATAAAACCTGACCTTGTCCACCATCATCTCGATCACACTGGCCGATGGCAATCGGACATGATAAGACGTATCCAGATGCTCCTGATGGCGAGCGAGTACCAGGACGCTTGTGTCAGAGCACGGAAACAGAACTGCTTTATCCTTGAGCGTTGGTCGTAGAGTATCCAATGTATCGATAAGCGCATCGCCATCTGTGTTCGTTACCAGTATTTTTTTACAGACCTTTGTTCGGCAGGCAAAATGACCTGAATTTTTTGCGATCCCGATCACAGGGACGCCACGCTGTGCCAAGATTCGCGCAGTTTGAAGTCCTGTAAGCGAATCCAATCCAATGACAATCGCGTAGGGCGACTCGTTCTGAGGTTTCGTGTTGACCATCTTGTCTTCCTTGTTATAGGTTTATGCGCTGAGGCGGTTTTGCAACCCGTTGAAATGAATTGTCCAGGACAGCAATTGTGCTCGTAAAATTGGCAGCGTGGTTCTCCCGCCCACATTGATCCGCTGAATTCGCAAGGGATTCATGTGAGCAATATTGTTTATGCCTCGCTTTGTGGTAAATGCCAGAGAAAAACCTTCTTCTGCCAGCATATTAACAACATCATTGCTGAATTCCCCGCTCGGATACGCAAATATGGGAAGAACGGAGCCTATTTGCTGTTGTAGATCCTGGAATGAACCAACAACTTCCCGGCGCGCCTCCTCTAACGAAATACGATTCACCAAAGGATGTGTTCTGGTATGAGCGCCTAATGTGAGTCCTTGTTGACTCAGCTTGCGTAGAGAGTCCCAGCCCATAATACAATTGCTGGCAGGTGGAACACCCAAGTCGTTGCAAAAGTCTTTTACGGCCAATATTGCTTCCGTATGTTTCAATGTCTTCATATAGTTCTTCAAGCTCTGATATGCATGATTTCGAGAAACAGTATCTGATAGCGAAAAGGTACCGATCGGAGTATCCAGCTTATCTTCGCGATTTGTGTTTTGGATGGCTTGATAAAGATTGTCCCACCAAAATGTTTGCTCAGGGTTATCCGGATAGGCGGTCGGAACAAATACGGTAGCTGGAATTTTATATCGTTTTAGGATCGGCCAAGCCTGCTCTTCGTAGACA
>DATHUN010000690.1:0-6410 GCA_035462205.1 Anaerolineales bacterium | reverse complement strand
TGGCAGTGTAGGTGGCATCATCATTATCCACGCTGAGCAAGCCAATGGAACGCTGATCATCACGCAGCTTGAGATGCGCTGCAAAATCACGTTCCACTTGAGGAATCAGTTGTACCGCGAGTGGCGTGCCGTAGATTGGGTCGAGGATTGCCATAGTGTTTCTTCCTTGATGTCATTACTTGATCATCTTCAACTTTACACCTGATGCTTGGTTCTTACGCATCTTCTGTGCGATCTGCACCACGAAGGCACCTGCTTCCAATGGATTCGTGCCGCCACTTTCAAAGATATTACATACTACATCGCGGTCGGCATCGGTGTCGCCGTATTTCGGTTTGTAACCCATGTAAGCGCTCATCGCCTCTGCGCGTCCCAGGCCGGGGCGCTCTCCGATCAGGAGGATAACCACATCCGGTTGAATCATTTCACCGACATCGTTCATCACACCGACACGGGCATACTTAATAAAGAACGGTGTGCCGAATGTCAGACCTGCCGTCTGCACGCCTTGTTTGATGACAGGAAACATCTGGCGCAAGTTGGCTTCGATTGCCGCGGCG
Organism: Anaerolineales bacterium; assembly: GCA_035462205.1. Lineage (GTDB taxonomy): Bacteria > Chloroflexota > Anaerolineae > Anaerolineales > Villigracilaceae > Defluviilinea. The sequence continues at coordinate 5,850 of DATHUN010000690.1, read as the reverse complement.
GAGAGTCCATCGCCAACGACCAGTTGCACGTTGACATTCTTCGGGCATTTCTCATTGATTATACGTTTGGCATCGTCATTAAGTAAACGTCCAAGATCAGGACGTAAAAGATACTCCTGCTTGCCACCGGTGATCTTCGTTTGAACGGTGAACAAGTTGAATTCATTCAATAACTTCTGGTCCACATCGCGATACAAGGCGTCCTGCGTCACGGCGTGATCACCTTGAAATAAAAGAAGGGAAGCCGTTCGATAACGTGGGCCGGCACGTCCGACTCCAATTCGGGCAGAGGTGGAGTCGACCAAAGCGCGTAATCCATCCGCGTCCTTCGGGTTTTTGACACCCGGCTGGGTGCGTAAATCGGGGCGAGTTGGGTCAGGAAGATCGATCGTCAGCGCACCGGTTGACGTCGCAGGGCGCGGCTTGACGGGAATAGCCGAGGGCGAAGATAAAGAGGTCGAAACCGGAGTCGATCCGTTATCTGAGGAGGAGCCGTTCGGCCGCACCGCGCCCGAGGATTTCAGCTCGCGGACAATCGCATCGACAATCGCAGCAAGTTTGGCATCATCCATAATTACCTCTTGAGGAAGATGGATGGATCACCGGCTTTTTCGGTAAGCACACCATCGTTGATCAGTCCGAGACCTTCCATCCATTTCTCGAACTCCGGCGCGGGGCGCAGTTTGAACAGTTGGCGCAGTGTGGGCGCGTCATGATACGAAGTGGATTGATAAGAAAGCATGGGGTCGTCGCCCATCGGCAAGCCCATGAAATAATTGCAACCAGCAGCGGTAAGCATGACCGCTAGATTCTCGATGGAGTTCTGGTCTGCACGTGCATGATTTGTGTAACATGCATCGACACCCATCGAGATGCCCGTGAGTTTACCCATGAAATGATCTTCGAGACCCGCGCGTTGAATCTGGCGCGCGTCATACAGATATTCGGGACCGATGAAGCCAACCACGGTGTTTACCTGATACGGATGATAGCGCTTGGCAAAACCATAACAGCGCGCTTCCATCACGAGCTGATCCCAGCCGTTGTGCGCATCGGCAGAAAGCTCGGAGCCTTGACCCGTTTCGAAGTACATATAGTTCGGACCTTTGGGGAAGCAATATTTTTTCGCCATCTCATAGGCTTCATCGATCATGCCAACCGAAATGCCAAACGAGTCATTTCCTTTTTGTGAGCCGGCAAGCGACTGGAAAACAAGTCCCACCGGTGAACCGGATTCCATACATTTCATTTGGGTGGTGACGTGTGCAAGCAGACAATTTTGAGTGGGGATATTCCAGGTCTTAATCACGTCATAGGTCATGTCGAGCAGACGAGCGACCGAGCCGTAGGAATCATCAACGGGGTTGATGCCAATGACGGAATCACCCGAACCGTACGATAAGCCCTCATAGATTGCCGCACGGATACCCTCCGGTGAGTCGGTGGGGTGATTGGGTTGGTTACGCGAAGAAAGTGTTCCCGGCGAACCAATCGTGTTATTGCAGTGGGCGCTGACAGGGATTTTCTTTGCCGCGTACATCAAATCAAGGTTGGACATCAGCTTGGTGACACCGGCGATCATCTCAGCAGTCAGACCGTTCGAGATGCGATGAATCATGTCTGTGGAGGTGGTATCGGCCAGGATCCACTCGCGGAACTCTCCCACCGTCCAAGCTTTGACCTCGTTGTATATACTTTGATCGACCGCGTCCATGATGAGGCGGGTAATCTCGTCATCTTCATAGGGTACGGCGGGATGATCGTGCAGCACCCAGAGTGGGACTTCTGCCAACACCAGTTTTGCGGCGATGCGCTCGGCGACAGTCTCTGCGCCCACACCGGCGAGCCGGTCGCCGGATTTCTCCTCATTGGCTTTGCCCATCAGGAGGCGGATATCAGGGAACTCATAGGTTTTACCGTGCAGTTTGGTTCTAAGGAGCATAATGATTCTTTTTCACCACGACGTAAATAAAAAGCACAAAGGATAAAGGATAAGGTTTTCTTTTAGATTTTCACGGTTTGTATTTCCGCTAGAACAACGTGCGTTCCATTTCGCAATGTATTTTGAATTTCGGCAACTGTATCGGTAAATTTCATCAGTTCACGAATTTCGTCATCACCAGCGTTTGCAAACACTTTGGCGTGATATGTCACATTCTTGGAGGGTTCGCCTTCTGCGCCGAAGTCACCTTCGACATTCACTTCTACCCGCTCCACCTTGATATTTCGTTTCGCCGCTTCACGGTAAATATCGTTGCAGTAACAGGTGGCTAACGCCAGGAATAACAACTCGCCTCCGTTCACACTCGAACCATAGCCCGTGGGCTTGGGATGGATGACAATCGAGTGGACATGCTCGCTGGTCTGCAATGTCACCTGATGATTGTCTTTACTGTTCTCCAGGCGCGCAGAGATTTTCATACATTACTGCCTTTCGGTAAGCGCCAGACGCAAGCCAAGACCGATCAGGATACCGCCGGACAAACGTTCGAGGAACTGAGCGTAGTGCGGTCGATGTGTGATCCAACTGCCGATGGCACCGGCAGAATATCCGATTACCAACAAGAAACCTAATCCGAGAAATGCAAATGTCAAGCCTAATAATATTAACTGGATGGTCACTTGGCCACTTGCCTTGTCAACAAACTGCGGAAGAAAAGCTAAAAAGAAAATGGCGATTTTAGGATTGAGAACGTTCGATAATACGCCTTGCCAGAAGAGGCGATGAGAACTTACAGCCGTGGAGGCTGGTTGTAAACGAAACATGCTATGGTTCTGCCAAGCCTTAATGCCTAGATAAATCAAATAGATGGCACCAAGATATTTGACGATTAGAAATGCCCAGGCAGATGTCTGGAATATGAGGGTCAACCCAAAAGCCGCCGCGGTGGTGTGAACCAGAATTCCGCAAATGACGCCGATGGCGGATAACATTCCTGCCCTTCGTCCATGAGTCATCCCACGGGTAATGACATACAGCATATCAGGTCCCGGGGCAAGTATCAATGCCCAGGAGACGGTGATGAACAAAGCGAACTTTGCTGGCTCAATCATCAATCCTGTTCCTAATGATAAAAAATCAACGTCTTCACGCTCAGAGGAACCACACGTCCATCCATGAGCGGGGTGCCAATATCGATGTAATCCCCTTCCGATAAGCCGACTTGATCGATGACCAATAAAGATCGCGAGGGATCCAGTCCTTTCACAGTTTGACCCAATGCCTGGGCATAATCGCGTTCGATGATGGCGATCAGCGGCCGGTCGCCCGGCATGCTATCGGCAAAATTCTTTAAGCCACTGGCAAGCTGCGTCAACGATTCATAATCCAGTGATCTATCCAATTCGAGCGCCACCGCGAATGGATCGGTTGCCAGATTGACGTCCCAACGAGCGACGGCATCCGTGATGCTCCGGGAAATGGAAGCAGGTTCCAGAGAGGAAGGCAGCGTGGGACGAGTAACAGGTACGTTCTTCAGCGGCAGGATTTCACGCTCCGCCCAGATCGTCGAACCGGATAACGTCACCGTTTGCGTGCTGGCTCCCAACACGGTTGCGCGAACCGTTTCGGCGGGTTGGACAACACTATAAGTGTTCAACACCCGATGGGCACGTAAAGACTCTGCCAGTAATGGTCCCACGTCATCATGGCGTGTCACATCACTTACCGAGTGGATCGGGATTGGATTGTAGTAATAGTGCCCAATGCCACCGGAGAACATCAGCACGGAGCCTTTGCCGGAAGCACCTACCGGCGGCGTGAGATAAATCTTTTGCGCCAGCGGCGAAGAGGTGCCTTCGATCAACTCCACGGTCATATCTGCCATACGATCAGTAAAGCGGCGCAAATCCTCCAGCGAGGGTGTGTCGCCAACATTCAAGCTCAAACCGATATCGTTCAAGATATATTTTGCCGGTTCCGCAATATGACGCACACGACCGGTCGCATTCTCGACTTCTAAAATGCGACCGCCATAATTCATCGCCGCCGCGCCGATCAAGTTTCCGGTGCGAAAGGTGGCGCTGTTGGCGCTCCCGCCGCCGATATCCACGTTCGTCACGGTGGCATAATTCTGCTGCGAATACTGGGCTGCGCCCGCGCCTTTGCCTGCGATCAAACTCTCCACGTTTGGACCCGCGACGCTGACCACGAACTCGCCCGCTAGTCCCGAGAGGGCGCGCAGAATTTCGTCGGCATTCTTTTTCTTGGCTGTTTCGCCGGTGATAATCACTGCACCGGTTTCCACCTGGCTCGGGTCCACGCCTGCAGCAGCGTATTCACGACGAACGATCTCATTTAATCGATCGGCATCAATGGTCTCAAAATCGATCAAGGGCGTGAACACGATCGGACTTTGATAGATCACTTTGCGATCGGTAATATCGATGCGCGGAATCTGGCCCGGACGCGAAACATCCCGTAAGTTGAGACGCGAAAAGATGATTTGCGTGGTAGTCGTTCCTACATCCACACCGACGGAGAGGAGGTCGCGGGATTCAGACATGATTAACGGGTGCGGGACGGCAGCTGCCGTCCCGCACATAAATTATTATTTCCTATACGTGACTTCCCCGCCCATTTCGAGCGAGTCGATCACACCGACAATGACCGCATCCACGGGGGTGTTGTTGGTTTGCGAGGTAAATCGGGCGGACGAGCCGTCAGTAATGAGGACCAAATCCCCCGTCCCCGCGCTGACCGTATCTACCGCGACGAACGGCTCACCTTTCATCTCCCCGGCCGTATCCGTCTTGCGCACGATGAGCAGTTTTCGCCCGCGAATGGATTCATCCTTGATCGTCGAAATGGTCGAACCGATGACAAGTGCGATTTGCATGTTAGCTCCAGCAATAAGAATGGGCTGTCACGGCGAACGGGTTTACTTTACCATGACTCATGGTTGTACGACAAGTTTTACAGGCTCGCCGGCAAAATCGACCTTTGTAACCCACTCGCCGCTCAAGTTCAGGGAAGTGTTAGCCTGTAAACGGCGATAATACTTTCGATACAAAATACGTCCAGCTTGGGTAAGTTGCAGGTTCGCGTTTTGACGGAATTCCTCAGAGCGGAAGCGGAAGCTATCCACACGGACATCCGGACTCAAAACGTTTGGGCAAATCCAAGCCAGCGGCGCCTCCGTCTGGACCTCGATCCGGGTTCCGTTCCATTGGGGTTGTTCCAAATATCGGGCAATAGACCGTGCTGCCGCCCGTCCCTCGAGCGCTGCCCAATCGGCCGTCTCGACGCCGCGCAGCAAATTTCCAGCGGCAAAAACTCCGGTTTGCGAGGTGCGGAACTGCGCGTCCACACGCGGACCAGAGGACGGCTTTCCTGTTTTCACGTCTGCTCTGCGCGCCAACTCGTTTTCGGGAACCCAACCGCCGGTGAAGACGACTGTATCGCATTCGATGGTGTGCGTTTTGCCGGACTCTACATTGTTGATTTCAATCCCCTCCACCCGCTGGCGGCCGTAGATATTCGTGATGCGTGTGTTCGTGAGAATAGGTGTCCGTGCAAGCAGATCGGCATAGAGAATTTTCGCCGGGAGGAAAACCGGAAGATAAAGCTGGTGATGTGGCAATTCCGTGATCATGTTGATAACTCTAACGCCCGCGTGCAAGAGAGTTGTCACGACAGATAGACTGACAATTTCTGCTCCGACGATCACGGCGCGCTTTCCCACCGGTAAATGATGTTCATACACAAAACGCTGGAGCGAGCCGGTCGTGAACACACCCTGCGGACGATGACCAGGAATCAGTCGCCCTGCGCGTGGTCGTTCACGCACCCCGGTTGCCAGCAGAATCGACTTTGGTTCCATTGTCCCCACACCCTCTGGAGTTGTAAAT
>DATHUN010000689.1:0-6225 GCA_035462205.1 Anaerolineales bacterium | reverse complement strand
TGGCAGCCATTCCGCGAATCATTGGCTTCATTGTCATTCTCATTGTTGGTTGGCTGATCGCGGGTGTGCTTTCCGCAGCAGTCGCTGCGCTTTTACGCGCGGTGAAATTTAATGACCTGGCCCAGCGATCCGGTTTGACCGGGTTTGTGCACAACATGGGTCTACGAACCGATGCCTCCGGCCTGATGGCGAACATTATCAAATGGTTTGTTCGCTTGATCGTGCTGGTGGTGGCATTTGATGCCCTTGGGCTGCCCGCGGTTTCGGCCGTGCTGCAGCAATTCCTGCTCTGGATCCCGAACCTGGTCGTAGCTGTGGTCATCCTTGTGATTGCCGGTCTGGCTGCGAACGCGTTGGGAGCTTTGGTGCGTGGGTCCGCTGCGGAAGCTGGCTTGAGCAATCCGGGATTACTGGAGAGCATCACCAAGGCGGCCATCTGGGGCTTCGGTATTGTCGTTGCAGTGAACCAGATTGGCATTGCCCAAACCTTGGTCAATACACTCTTCATGGGTCTGGTTGGCGCTCTGGCGCTCGCCATCGGTCTGGCATTTGGACTCGGTGGACGTGACACTGCCGGACAGATCGTGGACACCTGGTACCGCCGCGGTCGCACCGCCCAGCCCAAGCTGGAGCGCGCCGCTGAGAATATCGAGCGCAATGTGGAACGCAACACTACCACCACGACTCGTGGAACTACTCGTTCCTGATTGGTTTCAGAAAATGGCTCTTGACGTATCCTGCACACAGGCATAGAATAGCGCCTAACATGCTTAAGTCTACTCGCTGGTTTGCGTTCTACTTTTATTACGGTTTCCGGAACCCGGTTGCCGTTGGTGGCGCTTAAGTAGACAGGATACCTCTGTAGACAAAAAGAGCGAGACCATACGGTCTCGCTCTTTTATTTCTTCACCCCGCCCCTCTCCCTCCCCACCTCCTCTAAGGAGGGAGAGGGGCAACAGGTGAACTCTCAGGAGCCATATATGCCAATCCGTGGAATTCGTGGAGCAACCACCGTCACCGCCGATGAACCCGATCTTATCCTGCAAGCGACGCGCGAGCTGCTGGAGGAAATTCTGCAGGAGAACAAAGGAATGCAACCGGAAGATGTTGCCAGCGCGATCTTTACCGTGACCGATGACCTGGCCGCCACCTTCCCGGCGCAGGGAGCCCGCCAGATGGGTTGGGGACTCGTCCCGATGTTGTGCGCTCGTGAAATCCCCGTCCCCAATAGTCTGCCGCGTGTAATCCGGGTTTTGGTCCATTGGAACACAGATGTACCGCAGAATGAAATCACCCATGTCTATTTGCGAGACGCCGTCAAGCTCAGACCGGATCTCGTCGCCGCGCAATAAGAGAATAAAAGGAGCCAAGATGTTGATCATCATGAAATCCAGTTCCACCCCCCAACAGGTTGAAAATGTGATCGCGAAGATCAAGGAAGCCGGCCTCGCCGCGCATTTGTCGCAGGGTATCGAAACCACCCTGATCGGCGCCATCGGTGAAACGCATGATCTTGCAACCGAACTGTTCGAGGTCCTCGACGGCGTGGACATGGTCAAGCGTATCACACAACCGTTCAAGCTTGCTTCGCGGCAATTCCATCCTGAAAATTCCGTTTTCCCGGTGGACGGCTTCACCGTCGGTGGCGAGGAGATCGCCATCATCGCCGGACCGTGCGCGGTGGAGTCGCGGAGTCAGATTTTGGAAACCGCGCAGGCGGTGCGCGAGGCGGGAGCCAATGCACTGCGCGGGGGAGTGTTCAAGCCGCGCACTTCTCCGTACTCGTTTCAGGGTTTGGGCGAGGAGGGGCTGGAGTATCTTGCTGAAGCGCGCGAACAGACAGGCATGCCGATCGTGGTCGAGATCATGTCGCAGACGCAGCTGGATCTGATGGTGCGCTATGTGGACGTCCTGCAAGTAGGGGCCCGCAACATGCAAAACTTCAATCTTCTGCGCTCAATTGGCGAAACACGTAAAACAGTTTTGCTCAAGCGCGGCCTTTCTGCAACCATCGAAGAATTGCTTATGTCGGCAGAGTACATTCTTGCCGGAGGCAATAAACAGGTCATGCTGTGCGAGCGCGGCATCCGCACGTTTGAAACCGCCACGCGCAACACCACGGATATCAACGCAATTCCTGTTCTGAAAAATTTAACGCACCTGCCGGTCATCCTCGATCCTTCACATGCTACCGGTCACGCGGATTATGTTTCCGCGATTGCGCGTGCTGCCATTGCTGCTGGCGCCGATGGATTGATTATTGAGGTCCATCCTGATCCCGCACATGCCGCCTCGGATGGCAAACAATCGCTCAAGCCTGAAAAATTCGCCGAAATGGTCAAGCAGGTCAAGGCGATCGCCGAGGTGATGGGTCGCCGTGTGGCTTCTGTCAGAAAGCCGGTCACGGTTGGGTGGTAGCCATGGAGGATGGTTTTGCGCTAAAAGATTCGGTCGTTGGGATTGTTGGACTGGGACTCATGGGCGGCTCGCTCGCTATGGCTCTCCAAGGAGAGTGTGCCCGCCTGATTGGATTCGACTCCGACCCCGCGACTCTCGAGCTTGCTCTCGCTAAAAATATTGTCGATCAAGCGCAGAGCTTATCGAAAGGCGAACCGTTAGGGGTAAAGGTGGATGTCCTTATCCTCGCCACTCCCGTCCGGATCATCTTGGATCTGCTGCAGCGCTTGCCGTCGTTGATCTCCTATCCATGCATCATCATTGACATCGGATCCACTAAGCGCGAAATCCTCAATTCCATGGCTATGCTGCCCACAAACTTTGACCCAATCGGTGGGCATCCCATCTGCGGAAAGGAAAAACTGGGCCTGGAAAACGCCGATGCGAATTTATTTCGAAACGCTCCATTCGTCGTTGCACCTTTAGAACACACCAGCCAGCGAGCAAAAATTGCTGCACAACAAATTGTCGCTGTGGTAGGAGCAAATTATGTTGAGATGGATGCCGGTGATCATGACCGTATTCTTGCATCCACGAGTCATTTGCCTTTTCTAATTTCCTCTGCCCTTTCTCAGTCCACATCCCCTGAATTTTCTCCTCTGATTGGCACCGGATTTCGTTCGACGAGCCGCCTGGCAGGGACGCCGTCGCACATGATGATGGGAGTCCTCCAATCAAACCGCGAAAACATCCTAACTTCCATTCAGCAATTCTGTAGTTCGCTACATGCGATGGAATTGGCGTTACAAAGTGAAGATTACGCCTCCCTCGAAGCAATCTTCGATCGGTCCCGAGCTTCTTATCTTTCCTTGACCGGAAACTAATTATTCAGCATTTTTTCTTCATGTCCATCCCCTTGCCTGCCCTGCAGATTGTTCCCATGGATCACCCACTGAATGCCATTGTGCGCGTCCCCGGCTCCAAATCCCTGACCAACCGCGCTTTGTTGATCGCTGCTCTCGCCAATGGCAAAACTCGTCTGACCAATGCTTTATTTTCTGACGATTCTCAATACTTTGCCAAAGCACTGCAAACCCTGGGCTTTGACATTCAACTCGACAAAGCCAAGCACGAGATGGCCGTCACGGGCTTGGGCGGAAAAATTCCTGCTTCGAAAGCCGAACTCTTCATCGGCAATGCCGGGACAGCCGCAAGATTTCTTTCTGCCTTCCTTACCCTTGGAAATGGGGAATACGTTCTGGATGGAGAACCGCGCATGCGCGAGCGTCCGATTGGAGACCTGGTAGATGCGCTTCAACAATTGGGCGTGCGACTCGGGGCTACAAATAATTGTCCGCCCGTGAGAATATTTGCAAAAGGATTGCCCGGTGGAAACACAAAAATGGCCGGAAACATCTCTTCGCAATTCTTATCGGCTTTATTGATGGTTGCTCCGTATGCACAATCTCGTGTCGAGATTAAACTTACAACCGAACTCAATTCTAAACCCTATGTGGATATGACCATTGCCATGATGAAAGATTTTGGCGTGCAGATTCTCCGCCAAGAATATGAGTGCTTTCGCATTTATCCCGCCTCCTACATACCAATTAATAATTACCAGGTCGAATCCGACGCCTCGGCCGCCTCCTACTTCTTTGCTGCACCTGCCATCTGCGGTGGGCGGGTGCGAGTTGAAAATATTTCGCGTCATTCAAAACAGGGAGATATCGACTTCCTCAACGTGTTGGAACAAATGGGATGTAATGTTGTCGAAGACGATCACTTTATCGAAGTAACGGGCGCCGAATCGCTGCAAGGGATAGACGTCGACATGCGCGATATCCCAGACACGGCCCAAACCCTTGCCGCGGTCGCTCCGTTTGCAGTCTCACCAACGAGAATTCGAGGCATTGCATCCGCACGTGTCAAAGAGACAGACCGAGTTCATGCGACCTGCATGGAATTGGGGCGCCTGGGCGTCCGGGTTGAAGAACATGTAGATGGCATGACTATTTATCCCTGTGAATTGTTCCGATCTGCCAGCATTCGAACGTATAATGATCATCGTATGGCCATGGCATTTTCGCTGATTGGCTTGCGTATCCCGGAAGTCACGATAGAAAATCCTGCCTGCGTTTCGAAAACCTTCCCTAATTATTTTGAAGCGTTGGATTCTCTACGATGATCAAGTTAGGACTGATCGGTTACCCGTTGGGACACAGTCTCTCCCCTCGCATCCATGATGCTGCCCTCCAGGCTTGCGGCCTGGAAGGGGAGTATGATCCATTTCCCATTCGCCTCGATGATACACAGGAATTGAATAATTTGCTCTCCTGTGTTCGTACTGGCGAAATTACGGGACTGAATGTCACCATCCCTCACAAACAGAATGTAATGCAATTTCTCGATGAACTGACACCTACGGCGCAAGCCATCGGCGCGGTCAACACCATTCATAGACGGGACAATAAACTCATTGGTGATAACACCGATGCGCCAGGATTTTTATCAGATCTACACCGCTTCCTAGGTGAAAAACCATCGTCCAGCGCCCATCGTCCTTTGTCCCTTGTCTTAGGTGCTGGCGGCGCTGCACGGGCAATTGTGTATGCCTTAGTGCAGGATGGCTGGGATGTCAGCATCGCCGCCCGTCGCTTAGAGCAGGCGGATGAGTTGGCAGGGCAATTCGAACATATTTCGACGGTTGAGTGGGGTGTTCAAACATTTCAAGCTCCCAACATAGAACTGATCGTTAATACTACCCCGGTTGGCATGACACCCAATATTGACCAATCTCCTCTGCCGGAAAACATAGTTCTTCCGAAACAGGCAGCAATCTATGATCTTATCTATAATCCACATGAGACAAAACTAGTTCGGGATGCGCGTGCGCAGGGATTGCAGGCAACAACAGGTCTTGGTATGCTGATCGACCAAGCTGCCCTAGCTTTCGAAATTTGGACAGGCTATTCGCCCTCGCGCGAAATGATGCGATCGGCTATTGATAATCTCTAGCCCCTGATCTCTACTTACGAATTACTACTCACCAACTACGGAGTTTGCCCATGCTACGTTTCCTGACTGCAGGCGAATCTCACGGACCTTCGTTGACCGCCATCCTTGATGGAATGCCTGCCGGTTTAGCCCTCACAGCGGACATCATCGATAAAGAACTTGCACGCCGGCAAAAAGGATATGGTTCTGGCGGACGGATGAAGATTGAGAAGGACACAGTTCAGATTCTCGGTGGAGTCATGGCCGGCGAAACGACCGGCGCGCCGATCGCCTTGCTGGTCCAAAATGATGACCACGTCAAATGGAAGGGCAAAGCAATTGAACCACTGACCGCGCCGCGCCCGGGCCACGCCGATCTCACCGGCGCGGTGAAATATGGCTACAAGGATCTGCGCCCCGCGCTGGAACGCGCCTCCGCTCGTGAGACCACCATGCGTGTGGCAGCCGGTGCGGTGTGTAAACACTTCCTTGCCCAGTTCGGAATCCTTGTTGGCGGATATGTGTCATCGATTGGCGAAATCCAAACGGAATTTGGTGGGATGCCTTACGAAGAGCGGTTTGCGCGCGCCGAAGAGTCGGATGTGCGATGTCCCATAAATTCATCGGCACAACAGATGCGTGACGAGATTGAAAAGACGATTCACGGTAAAAATACGTTGGGAGGCGTGTTGGAAATCATCGCGCTCAACGTCCCAATTGGTCTGGGTAGCTTCATGCAATGGGATAGGCGTCTCGAAGCGAAACTCGCACTGGCAGTCATGAGCGTCCAGGCGATCAAAGGCGTGGAAGTCGGCGACGCGTTTGCAAATG
>DATHUN010000688.1:0-6759 GCA_035462205.1 Anaerolineales bacterium | reverse complement strand
TCGATTCGCGGCTTTCAGGAAATTCACGAATCGGACATGCTTCTCAAAGCGGACCCGGATTCTGCCTTCATCGACCCGACCGCCGAGATCTCTACGCTGGTCGTGAGCTGCAATGTATTTGACCCGCTCACCTTCGAGCCTTACAGCCGCGACCCGCGCTATGTGGCACTCAAAGCAGAGGACTATCTCAAGAGCACAGGCATTGCGGATACCGCTTACTTCGCGCCCGAAGCAGAATACTTTGTCTTTGACGGTGTCCGCTATTCGTCTGGCACGAACGAGTCGTTCTATTCGATCGACAGCGAAGAAGCCTGGTGGGAAAGCGGCCGCTCCGATCGCAAAAATTACGGTGGACAGATTTCTGCCAAGCGCGGCTACTTCCCCGTCCCGCCGACCGATACGCTCCACACCCTGCGCTCCAAATTTATGCTTGCCATGGAAAAAGCCGGTGTGACGATGGACTTGCACCATCATGAGGTTGCCACCGCCGGGCAGAGCGAGATGAGCATGGCGTTCACCACGCTCACGCGTATGGCTGATAACCTCCTGCTCTACAAATACATTATTAAGAACGTCGCCCGCCAGAACGGTAAGACCGTGACCTTTATGCCCAAGCCCCTGTTCGGTGACAACGGTTCGGGGATGCACGTCCACTCGTCGTTGTGGAAGGGAGATACAAATATTTTTTATGATGAAGGTGGCTATGCCGGACTTTCCCAGACGGCCAAGTACTACATTGGCGGCATCCTCAAACATGCTCCGGCTTTGCTCGCATTGACCTCCCCCACCACCAACTCGTATCGCCGTCTCGTGCCGGGCTATGAAGCACCGGTGAACATTGCTTATTCACAGCGCAATCGCTCGGCGATCTGCCGCATTCCGGCAACCAACAATTACAAAGCCAAGCGCGTCGAATTCCGTGCGCCGGACCCGACCTGCAATCCGTATCTTGCCTTCTCTGCCATTCTCATGGCTGGCGTGGACGGTATCTGCAACGAGATCGATCCCGGTGGTGCACAAGATCGCGACCTGTATGAATTACCCGCTGACGAAAAGAAGCTGATCAAGCAGGTACCCAGCTCACTTAGCGAAGTGCTGGATGCGCTCGAAGCCGATCACCAATTTCTGCTCGAAGGCGGTGTCTTCACCACCGACCTGCTCGAAGAGTACGTCAAATATAAACGAGTTCATGAAGTCGATGCCGTGCGCATGCGTCCCACTCCGCATGAATATGTATTATATTTTGACTGCTAGTTGCTTTCTGTCATTGCGAGGGCGGCAGCCCGAAGCAATCTCCCCATTCAGGAGGGGATTGCTTCGTCGCAACCCTGAAAAAACATCGCGGCAGGCAAACGCTCCTCAAAATGACAGCCTATAAAAGGAACATACAGACCGAGCCCCGTCTCGGTCTGTATTCTAAAAACCGATGTCTTTATTTATTTCCTCTTTTATTCTTGCCATCGCATTTTGCGCCCCACCCGGGGTGATCACGGCGGAGACGGTTCGCCGCGGCGCGGCGCGTGGATTCATTCCAGCCCTGTTCGTGCAATTGGGTTCGCTGATCGGCGATACGACATGGGCTATCATTGCGTTAACTGGTCTGGCATTTATCGTCCAAAACAATTTGGCGAAAATTCTTATTAGCCTGGTTGGGGTTTTCTTGATGCTCAAACTTGCCTGGAGCGCAATTCAAGATGCGAGCCAGGGCAGGGAAGTCAACGCGAATCCCAATCATTCTCACCGCGGCGATTTCACAAATGGCGCATTCCTGTCTCTGGGCAACCCGATGAACATTGTCTTCTGGACCGGACTGGGAACCACTGTATTTTCATCTATTTCGGGAAGACCTCAGCCAACCGACTTTGCTGTTTTTTTTGCCGGGTTTCTCTCGGGTGCCGTACTGTGGTGCTTTGTCATGGCGGCACTGGTCGCCTGGGGACGCAAATTCGTCACGCCAGCCTTTTTTCGCTGGGTGAACCTAGCCTGTGGGATCGCTTTGGGATTTTTTGCCATTCGACTCGGTCTACATTTGCTACAAAATCTGCAATGACCAGAACTTGCAGGGATGACCAACCAATGGGAGAATCATCGTCAATTCACGCACAAGTATTGTTTGAAATGACGAGCCAACCGTTCCCGTCCGCTCCTGAAGAGGCCGAGCCTCGCCTGCTGGAAGCGTTGCGAATTCTGAACCAGATCAGCAACGCCATCAATCATATTGGTTTGGAGAATGCCAGCCAAAATGACTTCAGTTTGCAGTTAATAGTGAATAGCGCCATACGCGTGGTACCCGGCTCGTCGGCAGTGATTTATACGTACGATCAGACTTCCGGCACATTCGAACGGGAATCGCGCTTATCCGCAGAACCACAAGGCCGGAAATATTTGTCCGCCGCCGACCAGCCGGAAGATGCGCCGCGACCGAACGGGATCGGCATGCGCACCATCCAGCGTCGTTATCGAAGCCTTTCCTATGAGGAGCCTGATCTCGACGTTCATCCGTATCATGTAGCACACGGAGTCAAAGCTGTTGCCTGCTTCCCTTTGATCGTTGCAGAGCAAATCGTTGGCGTCCTGTATATTTATCTGCACGAGGAGCGTCAATTCAGCCAGCTCGAGCAATTGCTGCTCGATAATTTTGTGAATCAGGCCGCCATGGCGATCTACCATGCGCGTCGCCTGGCAGGCGTAAAAAACGACTTGATCCGCAAGGAGGAGGAGCTCCGGCAGTTGCGCCGGGCAGGTTTACTGATCTCGTCGCGTTTGCGCCTGGAGGAGACGCTTGACTCGATCCTGCAGCTCGCTCTGGAAATTACCAATGCCCAATATGGGATTTTCCGCCTGCTCGATAAAGATGGTGAATATCTGGTCACCAGCGCCGTTCACGGACTGCACATGGAACGCCCGCTCGTGGAAAAACTTCCCCTGCATGGCACCAGCGTC
This sequence comes from Anaerolineales bacterium, assembly GCA_035462205.1. Taxonomy (GTDB): domain Bacteria; phylum Chloroflexota; class Anaerolineae; order Anaerolineales; family Villigracilaceae; genus Defluviilinea. Next base: position 3,816 of record DATHUN010000688.1, on the reverse strand, counting down.
ATGGCGCTGGTGGCGCGCGAACGCCAGCCCGTACTCATTTCGGACCTGCGACAGGAGCCATGGGCAAAGATTTATTATCCGCTCGATTCAAAATTGGAAATGCGATCCGAGCTAGCAGTACCTTTGATCAACGCCAGCGGGCGACTCGAAGGTGTATTAAATCTCGAAAGCCCACAGCTCGCACGCTTCTCGGAAGACGACAAGCACCTGCTGCAATCCCTGGCAACCTACGCCATCACCGCCATCCAGGAGGTTCGTTTGTTGGATGCATTGCAGGAAGCGGCACAATTGTTGATCTCGCAACCCACACAAAAAGTATTGGCTCGCCTGTGCGGGATGGCGAGTGATCTGCTCAATACCACATCGAGCGCGATCTGGTTAAGGAGCGACTCAGGTGAGTATGAGTTGACCGCCTCCAATGGTCCACTGCCAGATACTGGGCAAGATCGAGAAGAGTTGAAACAGCCCGGCCTGCTGCTGAGTCCGCTTCCGGGCAGTAACGAAGGGGAGGCGTTAGGAATATTTGGGGTCTTCGACGCCAGCCTGGACGAAGCCAAGAGTACCAAGTCCGAGTGGGATAAAAAAGTTTTGGCTTGTCTTGCCAACTACGCGGCGCTGGCACTCCAGAACGAGTCCCATCAAGAAGCATTGCGAACCTCCCAGGAAAAACATTGGACGGCAGAGACATTCGCCGCCGTCGGTGATATTTCTGCCAACCTGCTGCATAACATGAACAATAAAGTTGGCACCATCCCTGTTCGCATTCAAGCCATCCAAGATAAATACGAAACCGTGCTCGAACGCGATCCTTATCTGGCGAACAATCTACGTGAGATCGAACGCAGTGCCAGCGAGGCGATGAAGATTGTCCAGGAAAATGTTTTGCATCTGCGTCCCATTCGTATGGAGCAAGTTGAAATTGCGGCGCTGGTGCTGGACGCCATGCAAGTGGTTGAGGTGCCAAGTGGCATCCACATCGAAACACGTGGATTGGAAGATTTGCCTACCGTCACCGCCGGAGGACCGAGCCTGACGTTTGTCTTTCGCAATTTGCTCGAGAATGCCATCGCTGCTATGAACGGGAATGGTTCCATCACGATCCAGGGTGTGGCGCTGCCGCAATGGGTGGAAGTTGGCATCAGCGACAATGGTCCCGGCATTGCAGCGGAATTTCAAAACCAAATTTTTGAGCTGAACTTTTCACGCGGCGCCTCCCAGCCCGGCAAATTGGGCTTTGGTTTATGGTGGGTCAAAACTCTGATGACGCGATTGGGCGGTTCTGTGGCGGTGGAAAGCGACGGCGAACATGGCACAACGTTTCGATTACGTTTACCCCGCGCGGAGCGAAACTGATGGCGCAAGCGCAATATGCCCTGATCGTCGAGGACGATAGTTCCTGGCAGCAGGTCCTCAGCGAGATCCTTTCGGATTGTGGGCTGCATGTCGATGTTGCCACGAGTCTCGATGAGGCGGTTCGGGAGCTGAAATCCAAGCCACATCGGGTTGCGGTGGTGGATCTTTCTCTTTCCCCAAACGATCACAATAATACGGACGGCTTGGGCGTCCTGGATGCCGTCCGCCGGGTTGATCCGAACTGCCGCGCCCTTCTTCTGACAGGATTTGCCACCGTCGAGCTTGCCGTAACCGCCCTGACGGATTACGGGGCGTTTACGTTTTTGCGCAAAGAAAGTTTTCATCGCAGCCAATTTCGCGCGATCGTCTCTCGAATTTTGACGAGCCCACCCGCTTTGACAGCGGCTTCAACTTCAGGTGCTGTGTCCCCAAGCCAGGCATTGGCTCCCCCTCCAAAACCCTCCCATGAAAAAGCACTCGTGGTGGATGATGACGCGGGCTGGCGAAGCATTATTGAAGAACTATTGAGCGATGCCGGTTTTCAGGTTCGAAGTTGTGCAAGTTTTGGCGACGCGTTGGGTTGTCTTCGCCGGGAAAAGTTTTCTTTGGCTGTAATCGATCTTTCTTTACAGGGAATGATTGCAAGCTCTATCAACCCCGGCGATTCCAACTTGGAAGGCTACCAGTTGCTCAATGCGATGCGGGAGAATATTACCGCGGCGATCGTCGTGAGCGGCATGACAGAAATAGAAGAGATCGAGCGGGTATATTCCGAGTTTGGCGTCTCTGCGTTTATTGAAAAACGTGCTTTCGATCGCGCAGTTTTCCGACGCGTGATCGAAGAAACCAAACAGAGCCATGAATCTCAAAGCGAGCTCAGCGCCCTGACAGAACGCGAACGAGAAGTGCTGGACTTGCTCGCCAAGGGGCTAACCAATAAGGAAATCGCCGAGAAGCTCGTCATCACGACCAATACTGTCAAGCGACATCTAAAAGCGATCTTCGAAAAGCTGAATGTTCACACGCGTTCGGCGGCAACCGCCAAGGTCGCCGGGGGCTAAGCCTGGCGGCGGAGCATCTCCTGTGCCTCCACTGGCAGGGACTCTATGCCGTTCCATAGATCCCAGGTCTCGACATGTGTTACAGATTCCCCGGGAGATAATTTTGTCAGAGGACCAAGACTTTCCAATTCCACAAATTGATCGTTGCAGTATATCTCGGCATTGCAGTTGTTGTCAGGATAAGAAGGACCCACCTGAACGCTGAATGATTTTCGAAAGAGAACACCCTCCAGCCAGTAAGCGATCCAGCCGTGCGAATTAAAATAGCCGACCTTGAACGGTGGCAGGAGCGGGTCTGCCCGGAACAGAATGAATTGGTCATCCAGCTGGAGCCGCGGATCATCGATGCACGCATAGGGCCAGAGGGAAATTTGACGATTGTGCAGCAAGCCCGCCGTGTCTACATTCCCAACGGGCATAGGCAGAATGACGGTTCCACCCAACCGGAGCTGTGTAATTCCCCACGGTGCGAACTCGATGGGCCATAATCCCTCGTTGATCAGAACATGAGTCAATTTGATCGATGGTTTTTCCCTGGCAAGCTGGATTTGAATCTGTTTACGAATGCCAGTACCCTGCTCCGTTTCTGTGTCGAGCAGGACGCCATCTGGCAGCTCAGTGACTTTGACCGGGCTATCTGGGATATAGGTGCGCGGCATTGCTTCTGGCGCATGCCAAAGTCGGTGGCCGCCACGGAAGTAAAAGTTGCCATAGGGAGTGGATACCGAAAACGAGTCAGGCAACTCCACCAACAGATTGGATTTCCCGGTGGGAATCAATGCTGAAATGCGCAGCGCGTCCGTCAGGTATTCGAGCTGCACGAGATCGTTTTTTAAAAACCCTTTCGCCATATTCACCTTTATTCAGTTGCAAAGTGCCTCTTGTTGATGACAGCAAGAGGCACCTTATGATCCAGCCCTCTAAATTTTACAAACCTCTATTCAAATGGTAATAGAGATCGTTCCAGCGCAATTTTTCCTTGAATTCGTCTACGCGGGTATTCTCGTCGATCAGCAAAAATTCCAGGCCTGCCATCTCGGCAAAGTCAGACAGGTGTTTGGCAGTGACAGCAAAACTGAAACTCGTATGATGCGCGCCACCGGCCTAGATCCAGGCTGCAGCAGCCGTTTTGAGGGTCGGCCGCGGCAGCCATAGTGCTCGCGCCACCGGCAGCTTGGGAAGCGGCTCATCGGTCGGGACCACATCTACAACATTGGCGACGACGCGGAAGCGCTCACCCATATCCATGATCGAGGCACCGATCGCCGGACCGGTGTTTGCATCGAAGATCAGGCGGATGGGGTCCGCTTTGCCCCCGATCGAGAGCGGATGGATCTCAAGTCTTGGTTTGCTCGAGGCGATCGATTCGCAGATCTCGAGCATGTGCGCGCCGAGGACCTTG